>NZ_JANSIQ010000016.1:15070-52222 GCF_047502685.1 Synechococcus sp. OH20
CACCCCCGGCCCCTCTCCCTCTGGGAGAGGGGAGATTTGTATCCTAGGTAGCCAAAGCCAACCGGGATCCAAGCTATTCTGAAGGTGAATCACTCCTGTTCACCCTCTTCTCTTTCCTCTCATGACCAGTTCTACTCTCAGACCCGATGCAGCCCTGCGCGAGCAAGCCGTCTGGAAGCCGTTGCGGCAGGCCATTGTGGAAAGCTCAGGGTTTCGAGGATGGCTGCAGGGGCGGGAGCTGCCCAGCCAGGAGGCGGAGCTGGATCGTCTGGTGCATCGCTACCTGGAGCAGACCCTCTCTCACTTGGCCTACTAGAATCCCCATAACCACAGCCAAAGGGGCAAGGTGAACAGAGCCGCCAAGTAGCCCACGGCCAAGGCGGCTACGGTGAGCTCCCGATCCAGATTGTATTCTTCCGTAAGCACCAGGGTGGCGATAGCGGGGGGCATGCCCGCCTGCAGGGTCAGCACCAGCTTGGCCAAGGATGGATAAGGGGTAAAGGCGAGGCCGATCCCTACCAAAAGAGGCACGAGCAGGATTTTGATCGAGAGGGCCACTGCGGCAGGGAAAAAGGATCCCCAGCGCTTCACTTGAGCCAGCCGCATTCCCAAGATGATCAGACTCAGGGGAATCGTGCTCCAGGCAAAGGCAACCAAGCCTTGAGAGAGCCACTCCGGCAGGGGTTGGCGAGCCAGGGCCAAGCCGACAAAGAAGGCCCAAAGGGTGGGGCTGCTCAGCAGTCGGATCGCTGTTTGCCGGGGACGAGGGCGAGAGGGACTGTGGCGGCTGGCCACCCACACCCCCAGCCCATAGGCCGTAAAGAGCGTACCCAACAAATCGTAGAACAAAGCCCAGCCGAAGTAGGCGCTCCCGGCCACCGCCAGACAGATGGGGTAACCCAAATAGCCGCTATTCCCCAAGGTGGCCGCCAGATAAAAACTTCCTCGCCGTGCTCTGCTCCAAAGCCAGGGATCCCGCTCGTTCTTTCCCTGCCAGGCATGGTGTTGCCATCTTAGCCAGGCGTTGGCCAGGGCAAACCCCAGCCCGGTTGCCAGCCAGCAGACCAAAGGGGCCACCCAGATCTGGCCGGAGAGATCCGCCTTCTGGATAAATCCAATTGTGCCCAGGGGCACCCCCACCCAGAACATGAACCGGCCCAGAACGTGGGGATCCAGCCAACGCTTCCAGCCGGTGGGCAGCCTTTTCTGGAGGACAAACCCCAGCAGCGTCCAGCCCAGCAGGGGGAGATAAACCTGAAAAAGGGTGGTGAGCACGCCAAAGTGGCTCTAGGGGGAAGAGGAAAGGGATCCCGTCATCACACAGTTAGCTAGGGATCCGCTGGGGTTCTTCACGTAGGGCAAAGATGCGCAGAATCACCGCTTCCACAACCCGGTCTGGGGTAGAGGCGCCAGACGTGATGCCGATCTGCACCGGCCCATCGGGTAACCAACCCTCGGTAACAATTGGGTCTTGGTGGAGGGGCTTGTGGCGGATGCGGTTGGGGGGTTGGATGCAGTCGGGGCCATCGATATGAAAAGAGGGCAAGCCCTTGGCCAGAGCAATTTCCTGCAGGTGGGTAGTGTTGGAGGAGTTAAACCCGCCGATTACCACCACCACGTCCAAGGGCCGCTCCAGCAGCTCGAACATGGCGTCCTGCCGTTCTTGGGTGGCGTTGCAGATGGTGTTGAAGCTCATGAAGTGGTTGTCCAGCTCCTGGGGGCCATATTTGCGCAGCATGGTGGTCTCAAACAGCTTGGCAATGGCGCGCGTTTCCCCTTCCAGCATCGTGGTTTGGTTGGCGATGCCGATCCGCTCCAGATCCCGATCCGGATCGAAGCCGGGAGAGGTGGCCTTGCCGAAGCGCCGCCGAAATTCTGCCGCATCTCCGCCTTGCAAAATGTAGCGGGCGACCCATTGCGCTTCTTCCAGGTTCAGCACCACCAGATATTTTTGGGCAAAGGAGCTGGTGGCCACGGTTTCTTCGTGGTTGTACTTGCCGTGGATGACAGAGGTGAATTGGGCGGCGCGGTGCTTGTCCACCTGGTTCCAGACGCGGGACACCCAGGGGCAGGTGGTATCGACGATCTCATTGCCCTGCGACCGGAAAAACGCCATCTCCGATACGCTGGCCCCAAAGGCAGGCCAGATCACCACGTCCTCGGGCCGGATCTGGGAAAAGTCCTTGTTGCCGTCGGGGCCTTTTTCCACAAAGCGGATCCCCATCTCCTGCAGGTGGCGGTTGACCAGAGGGTTGTGGATGATCTCGTTGGTGATCCAGATCTGGCGATCCGGAAAGCGGCGCCGCGCCTCGTAGGCATATTCCACCGCCCGTTCCACCCCCCAGCAGAAGCCAAACGCCTTGGCCAGATGGATGGTGATATCCCCCTGTTGATAGCGGTAAGATTGGGCGCGGATCTGCTCCACCAGAGGGCTTTTGTAGGTGGTTTGCAGCTCCCGTTGGGCCTGGTCTTTGTGCTCCTCAAACCCCTTGGCAAAGTAGGTGCTGGAGCTGCGCAGAGCCTTGCGCAGGGCGCGGGGATCTTCGGGGAAGGTGTTCGGAGAAGAAGCTTGAGAATGAGGCATGGTGGTTACTCGTGCTTGCGCCGCTGGTGCCATAAGGATCCTTTCTCAGCTTACGCCCTATCTTAAAGGCGTGCGCCAACCCGGCAGCCGGATAACCTACCCAAATCGGACAGGATCCCGGACTCAAACCCCAAAGGCCAGGGCAACTCCCGAAAGATGGCGCTCTAGGCAGGCGGCTGATCCTGCCTTTCCAGTTGCTGCAGCCGTTCCTGGAGCTGGCGGGCAGTCAGAGAAAAACTGCGCCCCGGCCAAAGAAGAGAGCCCAGCCCCGCCGTCAACAGCCCCAGGCCGATGGCCGCGGCGATGAGCAATCCCAGCGGCAGCTCCACCGAGCGCCACATTAAAAAATGGACGGTCAGGGGAGTGGGGTTTTGTCCGGCCAGGACTGCCACTCCCAAAGCCAGCAGCACCGTCAAGACCAAGTGGAACAGCAGCAACATGAGGGATCCCGTCGCAACAGTTCTATTCTGCCTTGCTGGCCGACGGAGCAGGCCAGGGCCGCACTGTGCCATCGGGCAGGATGGCGCCGCTTAGGTCGGCACCGGTCAGCACCGCTCCGCCTATTTTTGCCCCGCTCAGGTCGGATCCCTGCAGTTGGGCACGGGTTAACTTGGCTTCCCACAGGTAGGCCCCGTGCAAGTTGGCTTCCCGCAAATCGGCAAAGCTGAGATCGGCGCCAATGAGGTTGGCTTCCCAAAGGTTGGCACCGCGCAGGTTGGCCCCCATCAGGTTGGCGGAGCTGAGATCGGCTCCACGCAGATCCGCCTCCTGCAAGTTAACCCCGCTCAGCTTGCCAAAGGAGAGGTTGGCCCCTCTCAGATTCACCCCCTGCAGGGTGGCGCGTACCAGATCCACGCCCACCAGGTTGGATTCTTGAAAGTTGCGCTCGCCGGCGGCATAGTTTGCCAGCAGCTCATCTGCAGTGGTCATTCGGGGCATGGCCGGGTACCCCCAATCGCCGAGTTTATTCAGCAACCCTTGATTGCCAAACGAGGTGCTGATGACTCAATGCTAGATGTTGGCCATTATACCGTCTATCTACAGCCGCTCGCGGTTCACGGCGGGCAAGAAGGGATCCCCGCCGTTGTCTCATCTGCCCTCTGGGGAGAGGGCGGGGTTGCTTCTGCCACCTTTTGGATGTGCAGCTCCAAGTAGCCGGTGGCCGGATCCGGCTGACGGGAGAAGCGGTACTCCAGGCTGTCGGCAAGGACAATCTCGGCGGTGGTGTAGATGAGGCAGCCGGGGCGCAGGTGCCCTCCCCAAGTTCGGCCTTGGGCATCGGCAACAGCCAGATGGAGATGGACGCCGTCCGGGCACAGGGATCCGCTCAGGGACAGGATCTCCAGGCATTCCGACAAGAGGTGATCCTCTGTTTGGTCAGCCAGGCGCAAGGTGGCTTGGCTGAGGCTGCCGACGGCGCTGAGGACAAAGGCTGCCTGCAAAGGTTGTTGGCGGGCAAAGCGCTCCAGCTCCTGCTTGAGGTCTTGGCCGGGCAGCAGGCGTAGGGGGTAGATCTTGAGGGATCCCGTGGGTAGAGGCTGTTGGCGCTCAGCAGCAGCGCTCCCCGGTCGCCAGCCGGGCTTGACCACCGGGTAGGCACGGGCAATCACCAGGCAGTCGTCAGGCACAGGGTAGCGGGCAGGAATGGTGGAGCCGGCGGCAATGGTGACATCGGATCCCACCTTGAGGGGGGCCACCAGCACCGAGTTGGCGCCGGTCTTGCTGCGATCGCCGATTTCTGTGAAGTGCTTCTGCTGGCCGTCGTAGTTGGCGATGATCGTGCCGGCGCCGATGTTGACCTGGGATCCCAGCTTGGCGTCACCCAGGTAGGCCAGGTGGGCGGCGTTGGTGTGGGAGCCAATCTGGGTGTTTTTAACTTCCACAAAGTTGCCGATGCGGCAGCCGTCGCCAATCTGGCTGTGGGGACGCACATGGGCGTAGGGGCCTACCCAGACGCGATCCCCAATCTGGCTGTGGCTGACCACCGAGTAGAGAATGTGGCAATCGGAGCCGATGGTGCTGGACTCGATCCAACTGCCCGGCCCCAGGCGGGTGCGCGGCCCGATGCGGCACCTCCCGCGCAGGTGGGTTTGGGCTTCGATCACCACATCGGGGGCCAATTCCACCGTCTCTTCCAGGCTGCTGCTCTCGGGATCCACAAAGGTGACCCCGGCTTCCATCCAAGCTTCCTTGAGGCGATCCTGCAAAATCTGGTGGGCCTGGGCCAGTTGGCGGCGGTCGTTGATGCCCACAATTTCTTGCGGGTCGGCAACATCCAGGGCGATGGCTTTGCTCACCCGCTTGACGGCATCGGTTAAGTAGTACTCCTGCTGGGCGTTGTTCCGCTCCAAACTCGGCAGCACCCGGGCCAGGGCCGGCCAATGGAAACAGTAGACGCCGCTGTTGATGCGGCGATTTTGCCGTTGGGCCGGGGTGCAGTCCCGCTCTTCCACCAACTCCAGGATCCGCTGTTGAGCATCGCAAAACACCCGCCCATAGCCATAGGGATCCACCACCTGAGCCGAGAGCAAGGTCACATCCGGCTGGACTTGGCGGTGGCGTTCCACCAGCGCCTGCAGGGTTTCCACCCGCAACAGAGGCACATCCCCGTTGACCAACAGCAGATCCCCCTGAAAATCGTCCAGGACGGGTAGAAGCTGCTGCACCGCGTGTCCGGTGCCCAGTTGCTGGGCCTGCTCCACAAATTCGACCGGGTACTCCCGCAGGGTCTGTCGCACCTGCTCCTGCCCATACCCCACGATCACCAGACAGCGCTGGGGCTTCAGAGACAGCACCGTGCGCAGCAGCCGCTCGATCAAAGACAGGGATCCCAGCTTGTGCAGCACCTTGGGCAATTGCGACCGCATGCGGGTGCCCTTGCCCGCTGCCAAGATTGCCACCGCCAGCTCCCGCTCCGCCATGTTCCCCCCAGATCTGCCCCCATAAAGTATATGCGGCAGAATCCTGCTCAACTGTAGCTTGCCTCCCCCTCTGCAGAGCTGCGTAAACTTGAGCTAGCCTGGGGCCAGGCGTAGGTAGGGCAGAGTATGGCCGAGAGCGAAGGCTCCAATACCCCTCTTCAAAAACGTCAGCGCTTGGTTCGCGAGGCAGCCGGCTGGCTGGCGATGCTGGGGGTGCTGATCCCAGGGCTGCAGCGTTTTTACATGGGCCACCGACGCTGGGGCTGGGGCTATTTGGTGCTGGGGTTGATGGTGTTCGTTCCTTCCATCCCGCTGCAGATCCTCAGCTACGGGGTACGCGCCCTTTGTTTGCTGGAAGGGCTGTGGTTGCTCACCATGACCAATGAGGACTTCGATTTTCGCTTCAACCGGGATCTCATCGAGCTGGACTGGACCAGTGCGCAAGATCGGGAAGTCCGGGATCCCGAGCAGCAGTTGCAAAGTCAGTTGCAGCAAGGCTTGATCACCCGCGCTGAATATGAGGAGCGCCGCCGACAAATCCGCAGGATCTCCTAGGTCGAGCATTCCAGCTTCTGCTCAGGCCGCAAGTCCGATAGGATAATCGTCTGGGTGTTATTTTTCTCAGCAGTAGCCCCTACCCAAGTCGGGCTTTTTCCACTTTTCTGCCTGTCTGTATGTTGCCAAGTCTTCCTCTCGCAGCCGTTCCCCTCTTCTCCATCGCGGCAGCCATGCTCTTGGTCTACTTGCCCATGGGGGTGGTGGGCTATGCGCGGGCCCGCGTCGGCTACGACCTGCATGCGCCTCGGGCTATGTTCGATAGGCTACCCCCCTACGGCCAGCGGGCCACCTGGGCCCATGCCAACGGGTTTGAGACTTTTGGGATGTTTGCCTCAGCGGCGTTGATCGCCTACATCACCGGCCCTCACCCGGATCCCTGGTCTTTTGGCCTCAGCGGCGACGAAGGGGTAGCTGTGCTGTGTGGGGTGTTTCTGCTGGCACGGCTGCTCTACAACTTCTTCTACATCGCTGACATCCCCATCGGGCGATCCCTCTCCTTTTTGGCCGGATCCCTGGCCACCTTGGGCCTGTTGCTGATCAGCCTGCTGCCTTTTCTCGGCGGGAGCTTGGCCTAAGCTGGCGAGGGAAGTTCCCCCGTCATTTTTTGATCCTGCCGGTACCCTGGCTCAACCTGCAATACTGGAAAAGGATGGCGTCCCCTATCCACGGCCCACTACGCAACGGTCAGCCATGTATACTCTGGAATTGCTTCTGAAAGGGAACCCTGCCCCCATCGTTGTCCACCAAAAAGAGGAGGAAGCGGCCAACCGGGCCTACCAAAGCATAGTCAATGCTTTGCAGAACGGCTCCCCTCAGAGCTTGGAGCTGACCTGCGACCGCACCGGCAAAAAGGTGTTCCTGCTCACCGGCGAGCTGTGTGGTGTGCAAATGACCTCTAAGTCGGGTGGCGCCAGCCCCATGGGAGCCCGTCCCGGTTTTTTGGCCCAGTTGCAAGGCTGAGGACGGCTCTTTTCTCTCTACCGCCAGGGATCCCCATGTCTGAGGTGGCCATTCGGGTGGAGAGCTTGACCTTTGCCTGGCCGGAACGTCCGCCGGTCTTGCAGGGGTGCAGTTTTGCCATTCCCAAGGGCCAGTTGTGGATGCTGTTGGGGCCCAATGGCAGCGGCAAGTCCACCCTGTTACAACTGTTGTCCGGATCCCTGACCCATCCCCAGCCTCTTTCAGGTCACCTGGAAATTTGTGGTCGGCTGGGCTATGTGTTTCAAAACCCGGATCACCAACTGTTCATGCCCACAGTGGGGGCCGATGTGGCCTTTGGCTTGGGGGCAGAGGCTCTGGCTTGGGCGGAAATTCACCGGCGGGTGGAAACAGCCTTGGAACAGGTGGGACTCAAGCACCTGATCCGCCGGCCCATCCACGGCCTCAGCGGCGGACAGAAGCAACGGGTGGCAGTGGCGGGGGCCTTGGCCCGACGCAGCGAAGTGCTGCTTTTGGACGAGCCGACCGCTCTGTTGGATCCCGACAGCCAGGCGGAGTTGCTGCGCTGCATCCGTCAACTGGTGGATCAAGAGGGCATCACCGCCCTCTGGGTCACCCATCGGCTGGCGGAACTGGAGTGGGCGGACGGAGTAATTTTCCTCTCCGAAGGACGGGTGCGCTATCAGGGATCCCCAGAGCAGGTGCGGCAACAAATCGGGCAACTGTTTGACGCCTAAGGGATCCCTGCGATCCCAAAGAGATCGCAAAAGGGTGGCTGCACCTCGCCGGCGCCCCTGTCTAGAATAGGTAATGTATGCACGTGTTCAATTCGATTGACACAGGGTCATTATCCTGGACTCATTCCCCACTTGGATTGGCTGGTTCCCACCAGTTGATCCTCAGCCACATCCGATCCCTGCTGACCTGCGTCAATCGGCTATCCAGCGGGCCATCGGCCCCATCTAGTCTAAAGGAGCCTTGAGACCATGGGACTGTCTGAAGTCATCGCCAAAGAACTGGAAAATGCTCGCAACGTCTGCTCTGAGTACGGCGAAGGGGATCCCCACTGCCGTGCCGCTTGGGATGCCGTTGAGGAGGTGCTGGCAGCCCGCAGCCACCAGCCCAAAACTCCCAGCAGCCTGGAGCAGCACTGCGCCGAAAACCCAGATGCCGTTGAGTGCCGGGTTTACGACACCTGATTTCAGGTAAACCCGCAGAGTAAACTTCCCCCGACTTTAGTCGGGGGCTTAGCAATAACGCGAGTGGTAAAATCTGCATCCCTTTCCCAGCCACAGGCCGGGTTGACACAAGCAAAAACCCTTTCCTTCCCGTTGGCCAAGCCACAAACACTGGTGGCAGGTCTGTGAGCGATAGGCAGGCGGCACCACCACAACCTTGACCTCTGGCCTCATTGCCTTGTACTGCACAAACTGCCTCAACAGGTAGAACGCCCAACTATTCGACCGCCGCCGTTCTGTCTGGCTGCACGGCTATTGGTTGACACACCCCCCGCTCGCGCCAGCGGGCTGTAGGTCTCTGTCGCATCCAGCTTTGCAGAAGTTTCTCACGGAGAAAGGTTTTGAGCAGAATCAGCTCGCAGCCATTGCCTCATCCACAAGACAAAGGCCGTTCCCAGCAGCACCAGTTGCGGGATCAGCGTCTGCCAAGTAGGATACAGGCCCAGCCAGCGCAACTTTGGGATCCCGATGAGAGGGGTGACCGGCAGCCAGTCCGCCACCTGCAAAGCGTGCAGGCCACTACCCAAAAACTTAAAGCCCAAATAGAAAACCAGCAGACTGAGGCCCCGGAAAAAAGCTCGCAGCGGCAATCTCAGCCCCACCTGCAGCAGCAGGATCGCCACCCCCACCAACATCAGGGATCCCAGTCCGATCCCCAGCCAAAATTCTTTTGCCGGCAGGGCGGGGGCCAACCCCACATAAAACAACACCGTTTCCGCCCCCTCGCGAAACACCGCCATAAACGCCAGGGAAGCCAAAGAAAAAACCTGGCCGGTGGCCAGTGCCGCCTGCGCTTGTTCTTGCACAAAGGTTTGCCAAGAAGCCACTGCAGCCCGGCGGTGCAACCAAAGGCTGACCGAAAACAACAAGCCTGCCGCCACCAGCCCAGTGATCCCCTCCAGCACCTCTTGCCGCGTGTGGGTGAGCAACTGCTGGAAAAACAGCTTCACCAGCAGACCCAGCATCACCGCTGCCAGCAAGCCTGCGGATCCTCCCAGCCACACCCAGCGCTGCTGAGCCGACTGCCCGCTCTTGCCCAAAAGCGCCAGCAGCGCCACCAACACCAGGAGAGCCTCCAGGCCCTCCCGCAGCAAAATCGAAGCGGCATCCAGGAAGGTGTAATCGGACATCAGTTCACCCAGACAGGCGGCTCAATTCTGTCCGGAGCCAAGAGGGTTTCTAGGTGGTGGCCGGAATGAACTTGAGGGCAGCAGAGTTCATGCAGTAGCGCAAACCCGTGGGCGGGGGGCCATCCCGAAACACGTGCCCCAGATGCCCACCGCAGTTAGAGCAGTGCACTTCTGTGCGGGGCACGAACAACTTCCAATCCGTCTTGGTACCGATCACATGGGGAGCAATCGGCTCCCAAAAGCTGGGCCAACCGGTGCCACTGTCGTACTTGGCTGCCGAGGAAAACAGCTCCTGCCCACAGCCGGCACAGACGTAAATGCCTGCGGCCTTGTTGTCGTAGTAGGCATTGCGGAAAGGAGGCTCCGTGCCCTCCTGGCGCAGCACATAGTACTGCTCTTCGGTGAGCAGTTGCCGCCATTCGGCATCGGTTTTGGTGACGGGATAGGTCTGTTGAGCCATTGCTCGTTGCTCTCCTACCAAGCTAAGGGATCCTGGGATGAACCCAGCCACGGTCAAAGTCAATAGCTTGCGTCGTCGCATGAGAGGTTCATCCATCCTCACCGTCTAAACAGCGGAAGGAGCCATCGCCAACCCGTTCTCTACTTGGCTGAGGGGGATCCGTCCGCTTTTGTCCGCTGGCTGTTGTTGGAGGATTGCCAGCAGATTGTCTTTATCTTAACTCTTCTTCAATTTTACGAACAGCCGCGTAAAGCCTCCGGTTTCCAACCGGGGGAGTGTCCAGTCCTTTTCCCCTCTTCCCGAAAGCTGAGCAGGTATCCATCTATGGGTTCTATCGGCAGCTTTTATCCTCAGCCTGAGGCGTAATCCCGTTACAATTAAGCTCGAGCAAGCTGCTTGTCCAACTCTAGACGAGTAATGGAGTTCTTCCTATGCTGCTGGTCGGCTCAGGCGCACGGTTTGTGCAGCAACTGGAGCAATCTGGGGCTCTGGCCATCTTTGTGACCCCAGAAGGGGGATCCGAAGGGCATTACCTGCGGCGGCTGCGCGGAGCCGGGTATGAGGTGGTCACGCTCTCCAGCAAAGGAATCGGAGATCTGGCGAGCTATTTGACGTGCAGTCATGGGGTACGGCCTGCCACGCTGGGCAAATCGGAGCGGCGCACCTATTTTTTCCCGGCGTTGATCGAGCAGTATCGAGCCACCTTGCCCGCGAAGGCGAAAGGATTGGTGTTTTGGTTTTACGAGGGGCATGTGCTCAGCCAACAGGAACTCTCTTACCTGGTGAAGCTGAGCCGGGAAGACAAGGGGGTCAAATTTGTCGTGGAGCTGGGCCGAGAGCGCTCCATTCGCTGGCAACCTCTGCAAAGCGCCTGAGCATCTTCTCAGGATCCTGGAAAATTCTCTGCTACCATCTCAGATAGATGGCCTGCAGCTCAGAACCATCCTGCTAGCGGCTTCTCTCACCTGTGACCTTGCCAACCGCCTCGCTGCAACAGGGTACTTGGTTTAAGCTGATCTGTGGCGCAAGTTTTCACCACTTGCCCTCGGTTCGCGAGCTGGCTTTTCTCTACACGCTGGCTGGGGCAGATTGCATTGACGTCGCTGCCGATCCCGCCATTGTGCGGGCTGCTCAACAAGGGATCCAATGGGCCCAAGCCGAAGATCCCCGGGCGCGCTCCCCTTGGGTGATGGTCAGTGTCAATGACGGGGAAGATGTGCACTTCCGTAAGGCGGTGCTGACGGCTCCGGTCTGTCCTGCCGACTGCCCCCAGCCGTGTCTGGCCGTCTGTCCTCCCCATGCTTTGACACCGGCAGCCCTTCCTGCCCAAGTCCACATTCAGGCAGAGCTGTGCTATGGCTGTGGGCGCTGTGAGCCGGTTTGCCCCCACCGGCGCATTGCCACCTGCGGCTACCAAGTTGCTTTGGCAGAGGTGTTGCCGCCTTTGCTCGAGTTGGGCATTCAGGCAGTGGAGATCCACACCTGCATCGGTCGTCAGAGGTCATTCGAGCAACTGTGGGGATCCCTGAAGCCCTGGCTACCTCACCTCCAGGCAATCTCGATTAGCTTTAACGATGGCCCGGGCCTGGAGGCCTACTTGAGGGATCTGCTGGCCCTGATGGATCCCTTGCCGGAGGTGTTGATCTGGCAGGTGGATGGCCGGCCCATGAGTGGCGATATTGGCGCTGGCACCGGCAAAGCCACCCTGAAGTTGGCCCAAAAGGTGCTGGCCATGGGTTTGCCCGGCTATGTGCAACTGGCGGGCGGAACCAATGCCCAAACGGTGTCGCTGTTGGATCCCGATTGGCCGGTGGCGGGGGTGGCCTTTGGCAGCTACGCACGACAGTTGGTAGCGGCCCATCTGGAAGGGCCGAGCCCAGCGGAGCCAGGATGCAATCCTGGATTGGCGGCGGGGATCCCGTTGGCCAAGCAGTTGGTGCAGCAAGTGAAGCGGCGATCCATTGCTTGCAAACAAACCTGTTTTTCCTGCGTTTAGTGACCTTGCTCAGCCATGAGTTTTCCCGCACAGCCCTCAACCCCAAATCCGTTGGCGGATCCGCACCGCTTACGCGAACACACTGGCTTTCCCGGCCAGGTTCAATACAGCGACGACTTGAGCAAACTTCTGGATATCCTGCCGGCTCCGATTCGCGAGCGCCTAGAGCAGCATCCCCACCTGGATCGATTGGTAGAAGTGGTGATGGATTTGGGTCGCCGCCCCGAAGCCCGCTTCCTTGGCTTTGCCGATTACCTCTCAGAAGAGGTGATCACCCGAGCCGACTTGGATCAAGTGATCAGTCAGGTTGGAGAGTTCAGCGGTGACAACCGGGCGGGCATCGCCTCTACCCTGCATCGCATCAGTGCCATTCGCAACCGCCAAGGCACGATCATCGGTCTCACCTGTCGGGTGGGTCGCTGCGTTATCGGCGTCATCAGCATGATCCGCGACTTGGTGGAGCAGGGTCGCTCCATGCTGTTGCTGGGCCGACCGGGGGTGGGTAAAACCACGGCTTTGCGGGAAATTGCCCGCGTGCTGGCGGATGAGCTGGGCAAACGAGTGGTTATTATCGACACCTCCAATGAGATCGCCGGCGATGGCGACGTGCCCCACCCGGGTATTGGCCGAGCCAGACGGATGCAGGTGGCCAGCCCAGAGCTGCAGCACAAGGTGATGATCGAGGCTGTGGAAAACCACATGCCCGAGGTGGTGGTCATCGACGAGATCGGCACCGAATTGGAAGCCTTGGCCTCTCGCACCATCGCCGAACGGGGGGTACAACTGGTGGCCACCGCCCACGGCAACCGCATCGACAACCTGATCAAAAATCCCACCCTCTCGGACTTGGTAGGCGGGATCCAATCCGTCACCTTGGGAGATGAGGAGGCACGGCGACGGGGCTCTCAAAAGAGTGTCTTGGAGCGCAAAGCCCCACCCACGTTTGAGATTGCCGTCGAAATGCTGGAGCGATCCCGCTGGGTCATCCATGAAGATGTGGCCGCCACCGTGGATCGCCTCCTGCGCAACCGCGAGCCCCTGACCCAAACGCGCAGCCTGGACGAACACGGCCAGGTGGTGATCGAGCGCCCGGCTCTAGCCGGCCCCCAATGGCCCCCTGCAGGTGCAGCACGGGAGCGAGGTGGATGGCGGCGCTCTGGACGGATGGAAGCCCTGCCCAAGGACTCCGTCCCGCTAACGCGATCAGAACCGCTCGAAGGTTGTTCGCGACAGCGAGGAGAGCCAAGCCTGCTCTTGGACAAGCGGGAGGACGCTGTCCCGCCGACGCCGGCGGGATCCCATCCTGCGGTTCAGGTCGTGGCTGAATCCGGAGCAGCCGAAGAGGAAGAAGATTTGGACTGGGAGGGATCCGCTCTGGCTCCAGCAGAGCGGCAGTGGGATCCGGATGAGCCGCTGATGATCTACCCCTACGGAGTGAGCCGCTTCCATCTGGAGCAGGTGATCCAGACTTTGAAACTGCCGGCGGAGGTCACCAAAGACCTGGATGGGGCAGATATTGTCTTGGCTTTGCGATCCCAGGTGCGCAGCCGCTCCAAGATCCAGCAACTGGCCCACTCCCGCCAGATCCCGATTCATACTGTTAAGGCCAATACTTTGATCGCCCTGGCCCGCGCCCTGCGCCACATCCTCAACATCGAAAGCGAAGACGGATCTGATTCCGACCTGGAGCTGTTCATTCGCGCCAGCTCGGGCGACGAAACGGAAGCTCTGGAAGAGGCCCGCCTGGCAGTGGAGCAGATCGTCATTCCCAAGTCTCAGCCGGTGGAACTTTTGCCCCGTTCGCCTCTGATCCGCAAGCTCCAACACCAGTTGGTGGAACATTATCACCTGCGGGCCCAAAGCTTTGGGGAAGAGCCCAACCGCCGCTTGCGCATTTATCCCAACTAGAGCAACTCGACAACTTAGCCGGCTAGCCCAAGCGCTCCGCGCCGCTAGCGCGAACACCCCCGGCCCCTCTCCCTGAGTGACGACCCAAGCGCTCCGCGCCGCTAGCGCGAACACCCCCGGCCCCTCTCCCTCAGGGAGAGGGGAGTTAGGGATCGACGTAACCAACCATTGGATGCCAGGATAAGCGGGTGCCAAGCCTTGGCGATGTCTCCTCAGTCCTCTCCCAGCCAGTCTCCTGGGGTGGCAAGTGGTCTGCCCGATCCCTTGCCCCCTCTTTCGACGCGACTAAAGGAAATTGCTGCGGTGTTCTTGCGGCTGGGATCCCTGGGGTTTGGCGGCCCACAAGCTCACATTGCCATGCAACACGATGAGGCGGTGATCCGGCGGGGCTGGATGAGCCAGGAGCAATTTGCCGAAGGGGTGGGCCTGTGTGAACTGTTGCCGGGGCCGGCTTCTACCCAGATGGGGATCTATGTTGGCTATGTGCGGGCAGGCTGGTTGGGGGCGGTGCTGGCGGGCTTTTGCTTCATCGCGCCGGCTTTTGTGATCGAGGTGATTTTTTCTTGGCTTTATTTTCGCTTTCGGGGGGTGCCACAGCTAGAGGGGCTATTTTTTGGGGTGGCCCCGGTGGTAATCGCCATTGTCTTGGCCTTTTGCTGGAAGCTGGGCCGCAAGGCGGTGCAAGACTGGAGCCGGGGGCTGATCGCGGTGGCGGCTTTTGCTCTGCTGCTAAGAGGGGTGAACATCCTGGTGTTGTTTGGGCTGGCGGCGCTGGTGGGGTTGGTGCTCTACGGGCCAAGGAGCCCTTTGCCAGGGATCCCAGCTCTGCTGCCGGGGCCGGTGTTGATGTTGGCCCAGACGGTGGGGGCCGCGGTTCCGCCAGAAACCCTAGCCGTGAGCAGCTTTTGGGGGCTGGAGCGCATTGGCACTTACTTCTGGCCTTTGACGCTGTTTTTTTTCAAGGTGGGCAGTGCCATCTTCGGGGGAGGGTTGGTGATCATTCCCTTCATCGCCGACGAAGTGGTGGATCAGTTGGGCTGGTTGACGCCAGCGGAGTTTTTGGATGGGGTGGCCATTGGGCAGTTTACCCCCGGCCCGGTGGTGCTGACGGCAGCTTTCATCGGCTACAAGGTGGCGGGGGTGTTGGGGGCGCTGACGGCGACGGTGGCGATCTTTGCCCCTTCTTTTGCCTTTATTTTGCTGGCAGCACCGCTGTTGCTGCGCATACGGCGCAACGCTTGGGTGAAGGGATCCCTGCAAGCCATCACCCCAACCGCGCTGGGGGCGGTTGCCGCAGCCACAGTGCCTCTGGCCCAAAAGGCGCTGCTACAAGAAACAACAGCAGCCTCGTTGATGGCCTTGGGGATCGGTGGGGCGGCCTTGATCGCCCTGCTGCGCTTCCGGCAGCCCACGTGGCTGTTGGTGATGGCTGGAGCGGGGTTGGGCTTGCTGGCCCGCAGCCTGTAGGTGCTTTTGCTTTGGATTCCTGGATCCCCTCTCTATTATGAAGAGAGCCTAACTCGCGCTTGCTGGGATTGACAGCGCTAACTTGCCTGGGGAAGCCCCCGGCCTTCCAGACGGCAGAACAGTTGCCGTATCAACAGCTCCCGTTGGCCCAGCGAGAGATGGGGGGCAAGGGTGCTTGGAAAGTGGGGCATGGCCAGAGTAACGCGATCCAGCAAGTCGGCGCGGCGGTGCTTTTGCTGGATGGCCCAAGCCCGCTGCACAAGATCTGCGGCTGTTTCCAGCTCCAGCCCTGCTCGTTCGGCCAGCCAAGCGGCCAATTGCTCCAAATCGGGGTCGAAGCGCAGCCGGTACATGTAGATCAGCATGCCAATCCCAAGCACTAGGCCTACAGCGCTGGCTACATAGGCAGCCTTGATGGAGGTTCCCGGCAGATAGGCCACCGCCGAGACGCGCAAGATTTCATAGGGGATGCGAATTAAGCTGTAGCCGACGACATAGGTCCAAACCCAGGTGCCATCTTTGAGTTTGGGAAAGCGCCAGAACATCCCCATCAAGAGGGCAAACAGAACCAGGTTGAGGACGCTTTCGTAGAAAAAGATGGGGTGAAAAAACTCAAACTGGCTGTATTGCGGCTCGCGGGCTTGGGGCGGGATGTACACCCGCAAGGGCCATCTGCTGTCGGGGAGAATGGGGGCCCCGTAGGCCTCGGAGTTAAAAAAATTGCCCCAGCGCCCGATGGCTTGGCCCAAAATTAACCCTGGCGTGAGCACATCGGCGTACTTCCAGCCGTTGATCCCGGTGGCGCGGCAATAGAGGTAAAGAGCAAGCGCGCCGGCCAGCACGCCACCGTGAATGATGATGCCTCCCCGCCAGATGGCGAAGGCCGAGAGGGGATCGTCCCTGAACTCCGACCAGTGGGTGAGGACGTAGTAGAGGCGGGCGCCCAGAAACCCGGACACCACCAGCCACAGGGCTAGGATCTCGACCCGTTCGCTGGCCTTGCCGGGCTCTTTCTCCAAATGGCGAGCCTCTGCCAGGGCTTTGGTCAGGAGCAGGCCGACCAACACGGCAATAGCCATCAGCAGGCCGTACCAGCGCAGCCCCAGCCCACCTACCAGAGGGGTTTCGGGGGGAAAACGGAAGACAAACTCTCCCGGTGAGCTGAAGGTAAGGCCCAGCAGACCTGCACTCCATGGATTCATCGACAACACCCTCTGCACCCCAAAATCCCCCAATTCAGTTCCAGCAGTCGGCTTCCATCAACCTCACCTGCCAGCAGGACGAAATCCTCTCCGGGTTCTTTGCTCCAGTTTTGAGCAGCCGTTCCCGCACCTCGATAGGGATCCATTCTTCCCGATCTTGCCACAGCAGCGATCCCCCTCAGGCTGCCCAGGCCATTCTTCTGGGGGATGTCGGCCTCAGTCGCGCTTCTAGTCCCGCAACACGTAGCCTACCCCGCGCACCGTCTGGATGAGGCGCTTCTCTCCTGGGCCTTCGATCTTGAGACGCAAGTAGCGGATATAGACCTCGATGATGTTGGAATCGCCCGTAAAGTCATAGCCCCACACATGCTCCAAAATCTGTTGGCGGCTGAGCACCTGGCGGGGGTGTTCCATCAAGTAGCGCAGCAGGTCGTATTCCTTGGCCGTCAGCTCCACCTGCCGCCCTCCCCGGCTCGCCTGCCGCGTCACTGGATCCAGCGTCAAATCCATAAACACCAACCGACCGTCACGGGATCCCTTGGGGTGCTGCAAATAGATCCGTATCCGCGCCAGCAACTCCTGAAGGCTAAAGGGTTTCACTACGTAATCATCCGCGCCGGCATCCAGCCCTGCCACCCGATCTGCCACCTCATCACCGGCGGTCATCAGTACCACGGGCACGCGGCTGCCCATCAAGCGCAGTTGCCGACAAACTTCCAACCCCGAGATCCCAGGCAACAGCCAGTCCAGCAGCACCAAGTCGGGGTTCTGGTCGCGGGCTGCCGCCAACCCTGCCGTGCCATCGCCGACCACACTGACCCGATACCCCTCATAGGTCAGCTCAGTTTCCAGGAAACGGGCCAGTTTGGCCTCATCTTCGATCACCAGAATGTGGGCTGAGGAGGATTCCGGTTCTGGCATATTCTCTCCTCAAAAGAAGAGGCGGGAAACTTGCTCACTGCCCACCAGCATACCCTAGCCGTGGAAACTGGCAGCCGGGGTATCTTGACCTACGATCCCTACGTCATCCTGGGAGCTGTGTCCACCCCAGGGATCCGGAAGCGTTTCCCGGCACCCCAGAAGAGGGGAAGGTTGATAGCAGGGATCCCTTTGGGTTATCCCAAGAGGTATCTGCACATCCTGCCTCTAGGGGTACTCCAGGCTATGGCCCTCTCTCCTGTTCGCCTTACCCCTTCTCTCCCCCCCATCCGATGGGAAAAACTGCCGCAAGACTTTCCGCTGCCGGATGAGCCTGTGGAAAGCACCTTACAGCCCCTTTTGGCTGCTGCCCTGCGCGAGGCTTTGGAACTGGCTCAGCTTATCCCCGCCGAGGCTTTGATCGCTTCCAACTTTGGCCTGTGCAGCACTGTCGGGGACAAAGTGGTGGTGAAAGCCCCCGACTGGCTGTACGTGCCCAGGGTGCAGCCGCTGCCCGAAGGAGAGATTCGCCGCAGCTATACCCCCCACTTGGAGGGGGATCCCCCGGCCATTGTGATGGAATTTATCTCCGAAACCGAGGGTGGCGAATACTCGATTAACCCCCACTACCCCTACGGGAAATGGTATTTCTACGAGCGCATTTTGCAGGTGCCTGTTTACGTCATTTTTCATCCCAAAACCGGCGAGCTGGATGTCTATCGCCTGGAAGACGGTCGCTATGCCCCTGCCTCGGCTGAGGAAAACGGTCGCTATTGGATCCCGGAGATCGGCTTGTTCTTGGGGGTGTGGCGCGGACAAAAAGCGGAAACCAAAGCCAACTGGTTGCGGTGGTGGACTGCCGACGGGAATTTGCTTCTGTGGGGAATTGAACAAGTAGAGCAGGAGCGACAGCGGGCCGAAGCGGCAGAGGCAGCCCTCGCCCAAGCCCGTCAGGAGCAGCAGCGCCTAGCCGCAAAACTGCGGGAGTTGGGCGTCGATCCTGAGGCAACAAACTAGCTAGTAGGTGCGCCCGCGCCAAGAGCGGGGGCGACTGAGGGCTGACAAGATCACCCGCAGGACAGCCAAGGGATCCGCCAGCGGCGAAGACCAGAACGTCCAGGGGGGATCCTGGTAGGAGCCGCGAATGCCCGCCAGCACGCCCAAGCGCAGGGCGAGTAGGCCTAGGTTTAGCCCCAACAGAACCTGCTCTGTTAGGGAAAAGGGCAACCCCATCCCGGCCTTGATCCCCAGCCCCCCAACCGCCAAGACTGGGATCCCTTGGGTGAGCGCCAGCAGGGCGATATCCCCCCACAGCTGAGCTCTGGGAGTGGCGTCTTTCAAATCCAGGGATCGGCCCCACTCCCGCCAAGTTTCGCCAAAAGAAGTGTACATGCGCACCTTGAGCAGGTGCCGACCATCGCAGAAAGCTACCTTAAAGCCGGCTGCCGCGATCTGCCGCACCAGGGTGACGTCGTCGCAAAAGGAAGCCCGCGCCAGCGTGTAGCCGTTCATGGCTGCCAGCACCGAGCGGCGCACCAACATGCACTGCCCATTGGCCATCGTCCGCTCCGGCAGAGCAGCCGTGTCCCCTGCCGCCCCATAGCGGTAGATCAGGGTTGTCAAAAGAGCCGGCTGCAGCCAAGCTTCTCCCCAGTGCTCCAAGATAAACTGCGGCGCCAGGGTGATGAGATCCAGCTGGTTGGCCTGGGCAGTTTCCAGCAAGCGCTCTACCAGGCCCGGCTGGGGGCGGGTATCGGCATCAATACCCAGGATCCACTCAGAGGCGGGATCCGACTGGAGAAATCCGTAGTGCAACGCCCAGGGACGACCTACCCAGCCACTGGGCAGGGGATCGTCGGTCAAGAGGCGAAAGCGGGGATCCCGCTCGGCCATCTGCAGCACTTTCTCGCGGGTGCCATCCTGGGAGCGGCTATCCACCACCAGCACCTCGCGCACAACCGCTCCCTGGCGGTGCAGCCCTTCCAGGCAGGGATCCAGGCGCTTGGCTTCGTTGAGGGTGGGCAGTAGGACGCTGACCAGGCCCGGCGGGAAGGGGATCCCCGCTTGGCCAGGGGGCAGAGGGGAAGGGCGCCGCAAAGACGGCAGCAGCCGCGCCAGCAACACCGCCACCATTGGCAGCTGCAGGGCCAGCAAAATCAGGGCAGCCGCATCCCCCATCGGGATCCCGTGCGTATCCATTGGAGCTACCTTCCCACCTCAAACAAATCAAACAAAAGTTGCCCGGCGGAACCCAACCCGGCGACTTTGGTTCAGAATCAATGTGGCTCCCGACCTTGACTTTCTCAGCCCTTTGTGGATGTTTCCACCCAGCTCGGCCTCAAGGGATCCCTTGTCACCCTGGTCAGGCTTCTGGCAGAAAAGCTGGATCCCGCTTTGGTGCGGAAAGAGCTGGGCCAAATTCTTGCCGAGAAACCCAAACACCTCTTACTGGATCTAAGCCAGGTTACGCTGATCAACAGCAGGGGGGTGTCGGCTTTGGTGTAGGCAAGACGCCTCTGTTCTGCCGCTGGCTGTCATCTCAAGCTCTGCGGCTTAGGAGAACAAGCCAAGCTGGTTCTCAAGGTTACCCATCTGGATTCTCTTTTTGAGATCCATCCGTCAGTGGAAGCCGCCCTCAAGGATGTCTCCGAGTCCTGAAGGGGAGAGCTTACCGCATCCTCAAATCAAAACCCCCTAGGGGCTAGTCTCCTGGTTCTCAACAGCCTGGGGCTGGTTTCTTTGGGCGTAGAGCTGCGCCTGTTGCCGGATTTCCTCCCGCACCTTGGGCGGGGCCAGGCGGGCCGCTTGCTCAAACAGATCAGGGGCTTGTGCCCGTAGGTCGGCATCGGCAGCAGAGCTGAGGGCTATTGCCTTGCCCAATACCGGGGCAAAATCGCTGGGATCCGCTGCAATCATCTCATCATAAAGGGCCACCGCTTTTCCCGTCTGGTTGTTGCGGGCGTAGATAAAAGCTAAGCGCAGGCGGACATCGTTATCTTCCGGTACTTCCTTCAGATAGTTCTCCAGCAGGTCAATGGCTTCAGAAGTGCGGCCCAGAACTAGTTGAACATCGGCCAGCTCCTGCAGAACTTGGCCATCTTTGGGATCCTTTTTGTAGAGAGCTTGAAGCTGCTCCAGCGCTCCTTCCAGATCTCCTGTCTCCCGCTGAATTTGAGCCAAAAAAGCTCGCAGTTGCCGATTTTCCGGCTCCAGTTCCACCAGCTTCTTCAGCGGCTCAATGGCCCCTTGCGGCTCGTTGAGCTGCAGTTGCGTGTCAATTAACCCCCGCAGGGCAATGGAGTTATCCGGCTCCCGTTCCAGCACGGCCCGGTAGCCGTCCGCCTGGGCCCGCAGTTGCTCGGTAACCAAATTGGCGGTGTCTGCCGAGTCAGAAGGCCCCAGTGCCTGCAGTATCGGGCCAAAGGAGAAGCCCAGGAACATGACTGCGCCAAACACCAGCATCAGGGCTTCCAGGAATTTGCGGAGGGGCGATTTGTCAGGTTTGGACTGAGGCATGAAGGGGCTCGCACCAATCTCTCTGTACTCTATCATCGGCCCCCTTGAAAGCACAGCAGCCTACTGGCCAGGCCAGCGGCACAAAATTTGCCCTAACAAAGGGGGGGTGCTAGAACCTCGCCGGCAGCCCCTTTATCTTTAAACCTGCTGGAGCTGCTGCACCTGGGCCTGCAGGTAGGGGATCCCCACCCGGTGGCAATAGTCGCCGAAGCGCTCTTGGGGGTGACGTTCCCGTTTGTAGAGCTGCAGAAGAACTCTCATCAGCGGCACGATCTGGCTGATGTGCACCCGATCCTGAAATGGCTGGGCCAGGCGATCCCCTTGCGGGCTGGCCCCCAGCCAGATTTGGTAGTGGTCGGGGGCGGATCCCACCAAGCCGAGCTCTGCCAAGTAAGGCCGGGCACAGCCATTGGGGCAGCCGGTCATGCGCACCAAAAAGGGCGAATCCTGCAGCCCCAGCTCCTGCAACACCTGATCCAACTGGCGAATCAGGGTGGGCAAAGCTCGCTCTGACTCGGTGATGGCCAAGCCGCAGGTGGGAAGCGCCGGACAGGCCATGGAGAGCCGCACCAGCTCCGGGATCTCCTCTTTGGAAAGCACCCCGTGGGACTTGAGGATCTGGTTAATGGCTTCTCGCTGGCCCTCCTCGATGTCGACGAAGATCACGTCCTGCGTGGGAGTCAGCCGCAGGTGTAGAGAAAATTCCTCTACAATCTTGCGCAGGGCCGTTTTCAACTGCCGCTCCGGCGTATCTTGGATGCGGCCATTTTCAATCGAGAGGCCCAAAAACCAACGGCCATCCCCTTGATCGTGCCAGCCCAGGTAGTCGTCGCTGTTGGGGATACACTTGGGCAAGGGACGAAAACGGGGCAATTTTTCCCCAACATACTCCTCAACAGCGCGGCGAAACTTGCGGATCCCCCAGTCGCGCACCAGATACTTCAGCCGTGCCTGCTTGCGGTCGTAGCGGTTGCCGTGATCCCGCTGCACCGCCAAAATCGCCTGGCAAACCCGGTACACCGCTTCCGGCGCGGCAAAGCAGAGCTTCTGGGCCAAAAGGGGTTGGGTCTCCGCCTTGCCGTGGGTGCGCCCCATGCCGCCGCCCACCACGATGTTGAAGCCCTTGAGGTTGCCCTTGCGGTCGGTGAGGACGATCAAACCCAGGTCTTGGGAGTACACATCGACGGTGTTCTCCCCGGCTACGGCGATGGCCGTCTTAAACTTGCGGGGCAGATAGACCGGGCCATAGAGAGGTTCCGGCCCCTCCAGCCTCACGCCGTTGCCCACAAACTGCTCGGCTTCCCGGACTTCCGGATCCACCGGCGGGATGGGAACCGCCTCCCCATCCACCCACAGCTCGTAGTAGGCAGAAGTCTTTGGAGCCAGGAGATCCGCCAGCTTGCGGGCGTATTCCTGGGCATAGCGGTAGGCAGGCCGGTTTTTGTAGGGGGCGACCGGTGCCATGACGTTGCGGTTGACATCGCCACAGGCGGCCAGGGTGGATCCCATCTGCCGGACGATGCTGGCCACCGTGGCCTTGAGATTTTTCTTCAGGATCCCGTGGAGTTGAAAGGTCTGCCGGGTGGTAGCCCGCAGGGTGCCGTTGCCGTACTCATCGGCCAGCCGATCCAGGGTCAAGTAGAGCTGCGGCGGCACATGCCCCCCCGGAATACGGGTGCGCAACATCATCTCGTAGGCCCGCTCCAACCCCTCCTGCTTCCGCTGCTGCCGCAGATCCCGGTCGTCCTGCTGGTAGGCGCCATGAAACTTGAGCACCTGCACCGCCGCTTCGCTAAAGTGGGTAGTGTCTTGGGCCAGCTCCTGCCGCAAGGGATCCCGCAGGAAATGGCTATCTGCCTTGATCTGCTCCACCTTGGAGCGCTTGGCCTCAGAGCCGACAAGGGAGCTCATCTGATTCTCCAGTAATCCGGTCGGAATACCTGTAAAACAGGGTAGCATCTCCCCTGGGCCACGTCTAGTTCTGTGGGTTTGAGGTGGAACAGCCTACCCCCCTCTCCCTCTGGGAGAGGGGACGGGGGTGAGGGTCGTCACTCTGTCTGAGAGAGGGGCCGGGGGTGTTCGCGCTAGCGGCGCGGAGCGCTTGGGTCGTCACTCAGGGAGAGGGGCCGGGGGTGAGGGGTACCAGGGCAGATTGAGAGCTAAGGCAGCGCTCTAGCCGGCCAGGGCCAAGCGGGCGCCGTATTCTGCTGCCGACCAGAGTTTCCAGGCAGAGTTGCCCTGTAGCTCCAAGACAAGGTCGTGGTAGGCCAGGAGAGTGGGGCGGTGGCCGACGCTGACGTAGGTGGTGTTGAGGTGTTGCAGTTGCAGGTAGAGCAGCTTTTCGTTGGCTACATCTAGAGCGCTGGTGGCCTCGTCCAAAATGGCGTAGCGGGGCTGAGTAATCAAAATGCGGGCAAAGGCCAGGCGCTGCTGTTCCCCCAAAGAGAGGGTGCTAGCCCAATCTTTCTCCACGTCAAAGCCGCCCACCCGCTCCGGCAAATCGGCTAGGTTCACCTGGGCCAAAACCCGGATGAGATCTGCATCGCTGAGATCCCGGCGACGACCTGGATAGAGGAGTTGATCCCGTAGGGATCCCAGTAGCATGTAGGGCTTTTGCGGCAGGAAGAGCATCTCGGTGGTGTCGGGGCGGGCGATGGATCCCTGGCCGTTGTTCCACAGGCCGGCAATGGCCCGCAGCAGGGAGCTCTTGCCGCTGCCGCTGGCCCCCACAATGAGCAGCCGTTGGCCTGCCTCTAAACTCAGAGACAGATCCCGCACCAGGGTTCGTTCCGAGTTTGGTGTTAGCAAAGTAACCTGCTGCAGCGCCAGTTGGGGAGCGATGCGAGTTTGGATGGTGCTCTCCCGGTCGCGGGTGTGGCGCAGGGCCGGATTCTCCAACGTTTCGTAAAAGGACCCTAGACGGTTGATCCCGGCGGCAAAGCTGGAGATGCTTTGGATCTGGTTGGCCACAATTGAAAGGGCACTCAGCACCTGGCTAAAGGCAATGGTGGCTTGGGTAATGGTGCCAAAATCCCGTACGCCGCTAAAGTAAAGAGGGGCCACAATTACGTAGGGCACAATGCGCGTGAAGTAGTTATAGGCATACTGAAAAATGTCAATAATAGCCTGCCAAATGATTAACAAGTCAAAGTTGCGCAGGGCAGCGGCAAAGCGATTCAAGATCTGCCTCAGCTCTAGGTCTTCTCCCTGGTAAAAGGCGATGGACTCAGCGTTGTCCCGCACGTGGACTAGGCTGTAGCGAAAATCGGCCTCGTAGCGCAGTTGATCGAAGTTAATTTTAATTAGCTTGCGTCCAGCCACAATGGCAATGGCGGTGCCAATGGTAGCATAGATAACCAATCCCACCGCCAAGGGGCGGGAGATGCTGTAGAGGATGCCGGTAAAGGCGTAGAGGGTGAGGATCGAGTCGAGAATATCCAGCAAAAAAGAAAGGGTAGTGCCGGTAAAGGAGCGAACGTCTTCGGAGATGCGCTGGTCGGGGTTGTCGATTTCGGTGTTGGCGGCGTTGGAATCCAGCTCGTAGTAGGACCGCTGCTCGAAGTAGCGATCCAGAAAGTGGTCGGTCAGCCATTCCCGCCAAAACAGCCCCAGCTTCAGCCGTGTATACCGATAGATCACCAAAATGGGAATGGCCGAGATGATCAACACCCCGTAGATGATTAAAAACTGCCAGAAGGTGTTCTCTTCTTTTTGTTGTAGGGCGGTGTCGATAAACCGAAAGATAAAGCTGATCATCACGTTTAATCGGTTTACCGTTAAAGATAGAAACAGCAAAAAGGTCAACAACAGCCATTGCAGCCAGCGCCGCTGAATCTGGCGCCACACCAGCCCAAAGGCCAGGCTGCTCAGAGCCAAGCTGGCTGCGGCCACCCAAAGCAGCGGCGAGGCCAAGTTTCTCTCCGTTTGCGCCACCAGCCCGGCTGCTACATTGGTAAAAAACTCTGGGAACAGGGCCTGACCAACCAAGGTCACCCCAATCTCCACAAAGAACATCAAGGCAACCACAAACACCATGGCCGCTGCCAGCAAGCCAAAGAAAATCCAGCCCCCGTAGCGCACCCGCGGATAAAAGTAGGGCTGAGCTACCGTGATAAAGCGGTCCCAAAGTTTGCGGTCGAAATTAAATTGAGCGGCTTGGGATTCCATGTTTGTGGTCGTGGTCAAGAGCGTGGGATCGACATCTTCCAGGCTAGCAGGCCAGGGATCCCTTCTCGGTCCACCAGGAGCAAATCCCTTCGCCTCTAAGGAAGAGCCCCGCTGCTCATGCTGAGCCAGTGCTGGTAGGGCTTATGTCCAGCTCCTGCGCGGCAGCCTACTTTTGCCCAAAGCTTCTGTTTTCAGTCGGGATCCCCTTGCAGCCGCTTTTGCCACGCCGCTTGGGCCGCCAGCCACACCGTCTGGACCGGCACGCGGAACTCTTGGGCGCAGGCCACACAGTCGCGGAACTCCGGCTGGGCGTTGACAAGGCGGCCATGGTGATGGGCCACCTTGATGTCCACCAGGCCGTAGGGGGTTTCCACCCGCTCGATCCGCCGCTCCAGGACGGTGCGCTGCTGCTGGGAGTGGCGGATGCCCAGGGTAGTGGTTTCCCGGAAGATGAGCTCCTGGCACTCCGGCACCCGATCCGGCGGGCAGATTACCGTCAACAACACCCCTGGTCGCCCCCGCTTCATGGTGATGGGCTGGGTAAACACGTCCCAGGCGCCAAGGGCCAGCAACTGCTCGCAGGTATAGGCAATCACTTGGGGGTTGAGGTCGTCAATCTGAGTTTGCAGCACCGAGACGATCTCGGTTGGCTCTTCCCCCTGGGACTGGCCAATCCAAAGACGAAACACGTTGGGAATGGGCAGCTCGCGGCTGCCGGCCCCGCGCCCCACTTTTTCCAGCCGCAGCGGTGGACAGGGCCCAAACGCTTCTGCCAGCGCCACCGCCAAGGCTGCGCCGGTGGGGGTAACCAGCTCGGCTTCCACGCCGTTGCTAAACACCGGCACCCGCCCCATCTCCCACAGCTCGATCACCGCCGGCACGGGCACCGCTAGTTGGCCGTGTTCGGTGCTCACCCAGCCGCCGCCAATGGGGTGAGGAGAGGAGATCACCCGCTCCACCTGCAGCCAATCCAGGCCGATACAGGTGCCGACGATATCCACCAGGGCATCGACGGCCCCTACCTCGTGGAAATGCACTGTTTCCAGGGGCACCTGATGGACTTTTGCCTCTGCTTGCGCCAGCTTCTCAAAAACTTTGAGGCTGCGGGCCTTGACCGCGGGAGCCAACCGGGATCCGGCAATCAAAGCCTGGATTTCCTTCCAAGGGCGGGCGGGCGGGGATCCGTCCAACACTTCTACCACCGCCTGTAGGGCAGGCTGGCCACACCGCTGCACCCGCTTCGCCTGCAGGCTGTATTCCCCCTCGATGCCCAGCGCCTGGAGCTGCTGCTTGAGATACTCCAAGGGCACCCCACAATCCAGCAGCGCCCCCAGACACATGTCGCCGGCAATGCCCGCCGCACAGTCGAAGTAAGCTATTCTCATGCCAGAGAACTGGGGGTGACAGCTATTGTAGGCAGCAACTGGCCTGGTCCGGTGATGGGAGAGGAATTAGGCTTCCCCAGAGTCTGAAGATTGAGAAGATTGGGCAGCAGATTCCCGCCAGTGTTGGATGACGTTGCCCAAATTGCGCCGAAACTCTCCAATTCCCAAGAGGGATCCGGGGTTGGGATCCCAGGAAGCCGAGAACACGCCGTAGCTGATGCCCAAAAAGCCAAGGCCAAACAAGGTTAGCGACTCCACCAAGGTGAAGTAAGGGGGCAAAGCCACCACATGGTTGGTTAAGAGGTAGTAATTGATGAAAAAGCTGCTCAGGCCCAGCCCAGAGGGGATCCCGGAAAACACCAGGATCCGCCGCACCATCCGCCGGCTGACCTCAGGAGGGATCGCAGCAACAGGTTCCTGCTTAGGCGGCTTCTTCTCGACCTCAGCAGAGGTAGAACTGGGGCGACGGCGGACGGCTTTGGAATGGCGGCTGGATTTGGCCACAAAGACAGCTCTCCGATAGCGTTTTGGATGGGTACCTACTTTTTCACCCGGATGTTCAGCCGTTCGGCCAGCTCCCGGAAGCGGTCAGGAGAATGCTTAGCGATGTAGTTGAGCAGCCGCTTGCGCCGACCGATCAGCATCAGCAAGCCGCGGCGGGAGTTGAAATCTTTCGGGTTTTTCTGGAGGTGCTGCGAGAGTTGGTTGATGCGGCTGGTGAGCAGAGCCACCTGAACATCGGCAGAACCGGTGTCGGTGTCGTGAAGTCGATAGCTCTCGATGATCTGCTGCTTCTCTTGTTGCAATAAGGCCATAAGATCAAAGGACTGGATGCACTGCTTCAAAATAATAACATCGACCTTTTGTCCCTTGCTATTGCCGGGGATGATCGTGGAGACAAGGGGAGCATGACACCAACCTCTGGAAATCCTCCGGCACTGCCGGCTTTGCTGGAACTGCTGAATTCACAAGACCTGGGAGATCGGCTGCGCGCCGTCAACAAGGCCAGAGAACTGCCTGGGCCAGAAGCCTTGACGCTGTTGCAGCAAGCCATAGCCGACGAGAATGCCCGCGTCCGCTATGCCGCCATCAGCCAGGTGGGCACCCTATCTGGTGTCGAGCCTGCCCCCCTTTTGCCCATTTTGCAGCGCTCTTTGCGAGAAGATCCGGAGTTCGATGTGCGGGCTGCTGCTGCCGCTGCCCTGGGGGATCTGAAGCAGCCGCAGGCCCTGGACGATCTTCTGGGGGCTTATCGGCGGGAAACAGAGTGGCTGGTGCGATTCAGCGTCGTCGCCGCCCTGGGGGAGCTGGGCAACCCTGCCGCCTTCGACACCCTGGTGGAAGCTTTGCAAGCAGGAGATGATCTGCTGACAACAGCCGCTGCCGCCGCCCTGGGGGATCTGGGGGATCCGCGAGCCATCCCCCATCTAGAGCCCCTCATCGATTCAGACGATTGGCAGTTGCGCTACCGCGTCTGCATTGCCCTGTCCAAGCTGGGCACCGAAGCCGCCCGCCCCGGCCTAACCCGGCTGGCCCAGGATCCCCAAGAGCAGGTGGCCGCCCACGCCCGCGCCGCCCTGGAATCCCTGTAGATCTCCGGCCAACCTGCCCTAGCTCATGGCGTTGATGATGTAATCAAAGTAGGGAGCGGCCTCGGCGGCGGAGTCCGGATCCAACAGGCTGAGGGCTGCTTCCTTCAAAAAGACCATCGCGTCGATCATGCCGGCGATGGGCACGTTGAGGGCGTTGTACATTTCCCGCACCCCTATCAGGCCGATGGACTCAATCGGCTCTTTGCTGCCGGCAATAATGCCATAGGTCACCAGACGCAGGTACCAGTCGTAATCTCGCAAACATTGGTTGTAGCGCTTGTCACCGTAAGCATTGCCGCCGGGTTGCACATATTCCGGCCGCTTGGCAAATAGCCGCTTTTGGGCCTCGTCGATGATGCGCTTTTTATTTTCTGTTAGCACCTGAGCGATTTGCAGACGCCTCTCGCCCGTAGTCATGTAGTTTCTGATGGCTTCCAGTTCGCTGACTGAGAGGTAACGCAGTTGGTCATCCGCGGTCTCGATGATCTGGTTGATCACGCTCACGGTAGGGATTCTCCTGTTTTGTAACGCTCTTTCAATTCACTTAATCAAGCCAGCCCAGCAACCCATCCCCCTAGCCAAAGGTTGGCCCAGAAGATGAGAAGACAACTTAGCAAGCTAACTGCTCCCAGTTTAGGATAGGACAGACCTTCCCTCAAGCACCTGGCCCAGCCGGCAGACCGGCTCTAAATCCGGCCTCGCAGCCATTGGGCCATCTCGTTGGGACGTGGGGCGGCCTCCAGACACACCTCTGCGGTAATCCGCCCCTCTTGGTAAAGCTTAAACAGAGACTGATTCATGGTACACATGCCCTCGTAGGAGCCATCGGCGATCAGCTCCTCAATTTCGTCCACCGCTCCCCGCTTGATGTAGTCGCGGATGGCATCGGTGTTGCGCATGATCTCATGAGCCGCTGCCCGCTTGCCATCAGTGGTGCGCACCAGCGTTTGGGCAATAATTGCTACTAGAGTCTCCGCCAGTTGCAGGCGCATTGGCTCCTGCTCCTCCGGCCTGTAGATCCCCAAGAGACGCTCGATGGTGCGGACGGCGCTGTTGGTGTGCAGGGTTCCGAAGACCAAGTGGCCTGTCTGGCCGGCCTTCAGAGCTGTATCCACCGTTTCCCGATCCCGCATCTCCCCAATCAGGATGATGTCTGGATCTTCCCGCAGCGAGGCTTTCAAGGCATTGGCAAACTCCAGGGTGTGGATGCCGACCTCCCGCTGCCGCACCATCGATTTCTTGCTCTGGTGGACGAACTCGATGGGATCTTCAATAGAAATGATGTGCTTGGGAAAATTGGAGTTGACGTAGTCCACCATCGCCGCCAGAGTCGTGGACTTACCGGAGCCGGTGGGGCCGGTCACCAAAACCAAGCCTTTGTGCTCTTCGGCAATGCGCTTCAACACCTCAGGCGCCCGCAACTGTTCCAGCGTCAAGATCTTGAGCGGGATCAGACGCATCACCATGGCCGGGCCGAGCAGAGAAACAAAACAGTTGACCCGACAACGCACCAAACCCTCGTACTGGATGGCGGTATCCAGCTCCAAACATTCTTCAAACTGACGAATTTGATTCTCCGGCAAGCTTTCCCGCAGCCAGCCATAAAACATCTCGGTGGTGGTGACCGGGTAGTTGCTCAAGACCATTTGCCCCCGATCCCGGAAACGAGGCACTTCCCCCACCCCCAGGTGAATATCGGAGTAGCCCTTGTCGTAGGCTTCCTGTACCAGTTGGCGCAGCGTCGGGCCAGCGGGGGCAGACTTAGGAGCAGCAGAGGCCACCGGGATCCGCCCGGCAGCCGTGGGGCGAGCTGGGGGCACAAAAGGCGGAGCAGCCGGACTGGGAGGCGACGCCGGAGGCCGACCCGCAGCGGCAGGAGGAGTGGGCAGAGGCATCTGCGGGGGAGTGGCAGGGCCGGGCATGGGCACCGGTGTCTGCGGGGGAGCGGCAGCCACGCCCGGCGGGATGGGCCGGCCTAGGATGGGCTTGGGCGCACTGGGGGCAGGGCGCGATCCAGTTCCTTGCGGGAGGGGAGCAGCCGCACCCAGTATCGGATCCAACTGCGTTGGGGGCTCCACCTTGGGCGTCTGAGCAGCCGCACGCGGAGGGCGCTGGGCAACAGGCGGGGTCGGCGGCTTCCAACCGGAGTCTAAGTCGGTGGGAAATTGATTTTCGGGGCTGACCTCGCTCATAACAGGCCTCGCTTCTGGCAGGATCTGCGTCGATTTTAAGCTAGTATTCCCAGCCTGAGCAGAGGATTAGCTTTCTTGCCGGCAAAGCTCCGCGGGATCCTTAAAAGTTGGACGGGTGGCGAATGAGGCTCAAGAACTCCTCCCGCGTGCGGGGATCCTCCTGGAACACCCCCACCATCGAGCTGGTGACCGTCCAAGAGCCGGGCTTTTGCACCCCCCGCATCACCATGCACATGTGGGTAGCCTCGATAACCACCCCCACCCCATAGGGATCCAGCATGGTCATCAAGGCTTCCGCGATCTGGCGGGTAAGACGCTCCTGAACCTGCAGGCGGCGGGAGTACATCTCGACAATGCGGGCAATCTTGCTCAGGCCAACCACTTTTTGGCGGGGGATGTAAGCCACATGGGCCTTGCCGATAAAGGGCAACAGATGGTGCTCACAGAGGCTAAATAGGGTTACGTCCCGCAGCAGCACCATCTCGTCGTGGCCCTCGTCGAAGATGGCGCCGTTGATGAGATCTTCCAGGGACTGCTGATAGCCGCTGGTCAAAAACTTCAGCGCGGCCACCACTCGCTCCGGGGTTTTCTTGAGACCCTCCCGCTGGGGATCTTCCCCAATTCCCCGCAGCAACGTCTCCACTGCGGCCACCATCGCCGGATCCAGGCTTTCTGAGCCCCTGGGCTCTTGCTCTGCCGAGTGGGACAGATCGCGAATAACCCGAGACTTGAGGTTGGCTTTGTCGTTGAGTCGCAATTCGGCACCGGATCCAGGCTTGGCAAGAGTCATAGCAGGATATTCCTTTGGTTGAACGAAGGGTTGAAGGAACTTGTCGAGGGAGACAGGGCCGGGAAACCCTCAAAACTGGGCTAGCAAGGCCACCCCAGGAAGGGCCAGCCTAAAAGGCCCCCGCCGCCGGCATGAGGGTGAGATCTTCCACCACAGCACCCCTGGGCAGGCGAACGAGATAAGCAATCAAGTCCGCCACCCACTCCGGCGAGAGCATTTTGGAACGGTCGAAATCCACCTGAACCGTATCCGTATCCCAGAGAGGCGTATCCACCGCTCCGGGACAGAGGCTGGTTACCCGGATGCCGTGCTGTCGTTCTTCTTCGGCCAAGGCCTGAGAAAAGCCCAGCAGGCCGAACTTGCTGGCGCAGTAGGCTCCCCAATTAGGAAAGGCTCGCTTGCCCGCAATCGAGACGACGTTGACAATCACGCCGAAGCGCTGCCGGCGCATCGCCGGCAGGACGGCTTGGGCGCAGAGAAAAGCTGCCGTCAGGTTCAAGTCAATCACCCGCTGCCAATCCGATAAAGCTACGTTGGCCAAGGGACCAACGTAGGCCACGCCCGCATTATTCACCAAGACATCGCAACCGCCAAATCGATCCAAAAGAGCTTGCAACTGCTGCGGTAGAGCGGGCAAGTCGGCCAAGTCGATGGGAAAAACCTCCGCCTTTCCTCCTTTTGCCTGGATCTCCGCCTGCACGGCCAGCAAATCGGGATGGGAACGGGCCACCAAAGCAACCGCTATCCCTTCCTCGGCAAGTCTCAGAGCTACCGCTTTGCCGATCCCTCGACTGGCCCCTGTGATCAAGGCACGTTCGGGAAACTGGGGCTCAAAACTCATCCACAATAAGACTCTAGGATGCGCTGTCAAGAACAAGCGCCACCAGAGACCGGTAAACTTCGTTAACTGAGTTTAACACTGATTCCCGCCTACCACTCGAATCAAACGGGAAAGGCTGGGATTGATCCTATCCCTGCCGCCATCCATCTGCCCTGAGTCGGGCCGGGCAGGACTTAAGGTATGGTAGTCTGGTGAAAAATAGTGAAAATCTTTTGCAACAACTGTCATGACTGAGTTCTTGGTTTCCTCAACGTCCACTGCTGCCCGGGCGGATTCTCCCTACATTCTTCAGGTTGAGGGCATTAGCAAGAGGTTTCCTGGCCAGCGGCAGTTGGTTTTGCAGGAAGTGGCGTTTCGTCTGCCCCAGGGAGACATCTTGGGGATTGTGGGCCCGTCGGGCTGCGGGAAAACCACCTTATTGCGCACCATTGCCGGCTTTGAGCAGCCGGATGGCGGGCGGATCCTGCTGGGGGGGCGAGTGGTGGCCGGGGAGGGGCAATGGATCCCACCGGAGCAGCGGGGGGTGGGGCTGGTGTTTCAGGATTTTGCCCTGTTTCCCCACTTGGACGTGCTGGCCAATGTGATGTTTGGACTCCGGCCCGCCACCCTATTTGCGTCGGCAGGGGGGGGCGGCAATCGCTCCTCCTCACCTGAGTTGCGAGGCGCTGCCCAACAGGCGCGGGAACGGGCTTACGAGGTCTTGCGGTTGGTGGGTCTAGAGGACTACGCCCATCGTTATCCGCACGAGCTTTCCGGCGGGCAACAGCAGCGGGTGGCCCTGGCTCGGGCTTTGGCCCCCAGGCCCAGCCTGATCCTTTTGGATGAGCCGCTCAGCAATCTGGATGTGCAGGTGCGCTACTATCTGCGGGAGGAAATCCGCAAAATCCTCAAGCAAACCCAGACCTCGGCCATTTTCGTCACCCACGACCAGGAAGAGGCCCTCTGCCTTTCCGATTGGGTGGCGGTGATGCGGGAAGGGCGTATTGAGCAATGGGGATCCCCGGAGGAAGTCTATCGAGAGCCGGCCACCCGCTTTGTGGCCGAGTTTATTACCCAAGCCAACTTTCTTCGCTGTGAGCGGCGGGAGTTCGGTTGGCAGGCTGAAGAGCTGTCGCACATCCCCTTTCAGGCTTTGGGAGATCAGCGCGACCCCAGCTTGCGCTGCGCAGAGCTGATGATTCGGCAGGAGGAGTTGCATTTGCATCCTGACCCTCAGGGCGGCCTTGTCATCCGGGATCGACAGTTTTTGGGACGAGAGTATCGCTATTGCTTGATCGCAGAGTCTGGCAAAGAATTGCACGCCTTGGCGCGGGAAGCGCTGCCTGTGGGCACGCGAGTTCGAATTGCCATCGGGCAAGGTCGTCTGTTTCCCATTGCTGGGCCTGAGGGATCCCCGCTACAAAAACAAACCTGACCCAAAAGCCGCCCTTTTGCCCGACGTTCTCCCGGAGGCATGACCCAGGCGCTCCCTATCTGGCAGCAAACTGGGTAGGCTGTTGATGGAGGGGCAGTGGCAATCTATGCAGGGATCCCGCATCATTGCCGGCACAGTGGAGGAGCGAACCGCGTTGGCGGAGTTCCGCGTCGGTGTGGATGCGGTCATTTTTTCCATCGATACCGAGCAGAATCGCCTTCTGGTGCTGCTGGTGCGGCGGCGGGAGGATCCCTTCCGCGGTTGCTGGGCTCTGCCAGGAACGCTGGTGCGACGCTCAGAATCCCTAGAGGCAGCGGCCTACCGCATCTTGGCAGAGAAAATTCGTGTTAAAAATCTCTACCTGGAGCAGCTCTACACCTTCGCTGGGCCAGAACGGGATCCCCGCGAGGCCGAGGATGCCTGTGGGCTACGCTACCTGTCGGTCAGCTACTTTGCTCTGGTGCGATTCCAGGATGCTCAACTGCTGGCAGACGGAGTGGAGGGCATTGCCTGGTATCCCGCTGACCAGATTCCCCCTTTGGCCTTTGACCACGAAGCAATTTGCCGCTACGCTCGCCGTCGCCTCTGCGCCAAGTTAGAGTACAGCCCGATTGCTTTCGATATTTTGCCCGCCACCTTCACGCTGGGGGAGGTCTATCAGCTTTACGGCACCGTTTTGGGCGAGGGGTTCTCCGATTACTCCAATTTTCGCGCCCGCTTGCTAAAACTGGGCATTTTGCGGGATACCGGCCAGAAAAGCACCCAGGGAACAGGCAGACCGGCAACTCTTTACCGTTTTGATGCAGCCGCTTTCGAGAAAATCCGGCACAAGCCGATGGTATTCGTTTGAGGTCTGCTGGAGGGATCCAGCCAGATTTGGTGGGTACAGATTCGCTTCTATACTAAAGGGGGTTCTGTACATGACTACCCGGACAAAGGCTTATGCCGAGATAATGTGCAACTTCGCTCCCATAAAGTCGGAAAAAGCTGTGGTTCAGGGTATCGATAACTAGCATGCGGCAGGAGTATCTTGACAGCTTTTGGCATGACGCAGCACTCTTGGTCGTTTTGCATCTGGAGTCAGCAGACCGTATTGGTTGCCCCATCCGTCGTAGCCATCGCGTACCTGGCGCGCGAACACATCAAGGCGCGGCCCTTCAAAATATTCCGCAATACGCTTGTAGAAGGAATCCGGTTTGGCGCTATGAGTTGTCGGAGTTTCTGTAAAGCAGGTCTGCATCTTACCAAAATGTTTTCGATCAAACACAGCCTTGCCCTTATATCCGAATAGAACGTGCTCAGTGGTAACTTGGTAAGGTCCAAATGGACATGGGCCAGTACGCTTATTCCATGTGATCATTGTATAGAAGGTGAATCCCCACGCTTCCATTAAGTCGAACGCTATCTTCAGGATGGGCTCTCCGGTGCTGCGATCCTTGCTATTGGTTGCCCACAACCACAAGAAGCTCTGCTCTTCCGCCCACAGGTTGATGGGTAACTTCATCAATTCTTCCTTGCTCATTGTGGGATAGTCCAGAGTTGTGGTTTGATTGGGACGAGCCTTGCGTTTGCCGGTTTTGCCTTGGTTCCAAGGTGGATCAACGACAAGAACTCGGTAGCGCTTATCCAGGTTCGTTGCGATGACTGAGGGATCGTCCATGGTGTGCGGGATCCCAGTTTTCTCGCCTGGCGCGCGGGCAGGTATCTGGTCTGGCGTTTTATCCAAAGAGCGCGGTGGGTTTTTTGTCATGCTATGGCTTCCGTGGGACTGGTGCAGATGAGGCACACGCCCTCGGCTTTGGGGATAAGCGTGTGGACACGGCAATTATCCTCGCTCGGGCCTCATCACAGCCTCACCGCTAAAGCGATGATAGAGCCTGTAGAAGCCCGTTTCAGCCCCAGCCAGATACTTTGCGATGCCGTTGGTGTGGGCCATGTTCCCAGAGGCACCCTCTGCAAGGGGGTAGGCCGTGGTGGAAGCAGGCGGCAGCAGCCAGAGAGCTGTGCTAAGATTAGGAACCATGGTAGGTATTGTTTCAGGAGTTCTCCAAGCATGTCTGCAGCAATAGATATCGCTGATGCCACCTTCGAAGAAGAGGTGCTTCGCAGCGATATTCCGGTCTTGGTCGATTTTTGGGCACCTTGGTGTGGCCCCTGCCGCATGGTGGCTCCTGTGGTTCAGGAGATAGCTGAGCAGTATGCCGGCAAAGTTAAGGTTGTAAAGATCAATACTGATGAGAATCCTCAAACTGCCAGTCAGTACGGTATTCGCAGCATTCCCACTCTGATGTTGTTCAAAGGCGGCCAAAAGGTGGATGTGGTGGTCGGTGCTGTGCCCAAGGCAACTCTGACCACAATTTTGGAAAAGCACTTCGACACAGAAGATAAGCTGGGTAGCTCCGTACTTTAGTGCGCGACCAAGTTGCTGTGCTACGCTCTGCTCGTCTGCTGTGGTGAAAAACTCGCAAGGCCGATGAGCAAAGGCGCCAGTAGGCAGGACTTCAAGGCTTTGTCTTGGCGTTTATGGGTTCACCTCTGGGCGGTGTAGGAAATCTCCTGACTACCGCTACGCAGAGGTGGGCCGATGCCTGGGCGAAGCAGCCGGGACAGGAGCCCAGATGTTTCGGAATGTAACTTTTGAGGTCTGGATGGGAACTTGGTTGATATTTTGTGCCGAGAACTCATTAGAGTGAATCTTAGAGAGCTTTGGATCCCAGCTTGACCGATTCAGTTTCTTCTCTTCTGCGAGAGGTTTTTTCCAGCGCTGAGACCCGCCTAAAGCAGTTGGAACATCACCCCAACCGGACAGCGTGGCTGCGGATTTTGCAGTCTTTGCAGCGCATGGGATCCCTGGAGCTAAGCCGCTTGGATGCCAAAATCTTGGCGGCCACTCTTGAGGACTTGGAACAGGGGTTTGCTGCCTTTCAAAACTATGTCCATCAGCGCAAGATCACCGTTTTCGGCTCGGCACGGCTGGGGCCGGAAAGTCCCGAATATCGTCAGGCCCAGTTGTTTGCCCACTGCATCAGCCAGCGGGGGTTCATGGTGCTGACGGGGGGCGGGGGCGGTATCATGGAAGCCGGCAATCGAGGGGCAGGGCTGGAAAACTCATTTGGGCTCAACATCCAGCTTCCCTTCGAGCAGATGGCCAATCCCGTCATTGCTGCCAGTGATCGGGTCATCAACTTCAAGTATTTCTTTTCTCGCAAGCTCTTCTTTGTCAAAGAAACCGACGCGCTGGTGCTTTTCCCTGGCGGCTTTGGCACCCAGGATGAGGCCTTTGAATGCTTAACCCTGATGCAAACCGGCAAAACCAAGCTCATGCCCTTGGTGCTGGTGGACAGAACAGGTGGCTGCTACTGGAAGGAATGGGATGAGTACGTGCGGGAGCACTTGCTTGGCCGCGGCCTAATCAGCCCAGAAGATCTTTTCCTCTACACCTTAACTGATGATGTGGGAGATGCCTGCCAGCAGATTGTCGATTTTTATCGCGTCTTTCACAGCAATCGCTACGTGCGGGAGCTTTTGGTCTTGCGCCTGAACACCAAACTCTCGCCCCAAGCTCTGGATACCTTGAATGAAGAGTTTGCCGACATTCTCGATGGGGGCCGGATCGAGCAAACCGAGGCCCTGCCGGAAGAAGCTGAGGAAGATATTGCCCATCTGCCGCGGCTGGTGATGCACTTTAACCAGCGTAACTTTGGACGGCTGTGGCAAATGGTGCGCCGGATCAACACGCTTCATCCAGGACAGCCGGATCCTCTGCAAATGCGCCCCGACCAAAAGTAGGTGCTGCCCTCACCCCCAGCCCCTCTCCCTGAGGGAGGATCCCTCACCCCCAGCCTCTCTCCCTGAGGGAGGATCCCTCACCCCCAGCCCCTCTCCCTGAGGGAGGATCCCTCACCCCCAGCCCCTCTCCCTGAGGGAGGATCCC
>NZ_JANSIQ010000017.1:0-8589 GCF_047502685.1 Synechococcus sp. OH20
CCCCCTCCTGCCCCCCGCGGTCGTCGTACCGATCTGGCTCAGCGAGCCGGAGTCCGTGCGGCGCAGGGCGGCGGCGGGGGGCGGGGCGTCGGTGTGGGTGTGGGCGTCGGTGTAGCCGTGGGTGTCGGCGTGGGTGCGGGCGTTGCAGTCGGTGTCGGGGTGGGCGTGGGCTCGATTAGAGATGGACTTGAAGAAGAAGAAGAACAGGCGGCCAAAAGCAGGGAAGCTAGGAAAATGGGCTGGCCGAGTGGAAAACTGCGGTTAGACATTAGCGATCTCCAACAATGGGGCTATCAAAAGCTAAGCAGCAGTTGAAGACTTGGACAAGAGCCAGCCAGCTCACCTCTGGGAACTAGGGAAAATTATTGCCCAGTTTTTGCCGCTGCGGATCCAACGGTTTTGCCCCTTCGCTGATGCGCGCCGCTTGGCTGAGAAAGCCCTTGCTTTTTGGGATGGCCTGCCCCTGCTTGCTCCTCGAACACGTTTTCCCAGGTGCTCCCGCCTCCTGGACTAGTCTTGGCTCAGGAGATAGGTGATGGCGCGGTTTCGTTGCTCGACCACGTCGCGCAGCTCGGCAATGCGGGCCCGCAGCTTGTCAATGGCCTCAAAAGCTCGCCCAATGGCCTCCGTGTTCTGGGCAATGGCCTCGAAAGCTCGGCGGATGACCTCCGTATTCTGGGCGTTGGCCAGCGTCTGCTGAGCCAAGACTTCCAGAATGGCCTCCACCCGCTCCGACATGGGCTGCTCTCGCCGGCTTGGAAGATGATCCTAGCCGGAGACCGCCGGCCTACGGGAACGGGCAAGGGCCGCGCTCCCCATTGGGGCAGATCGTCTCCCCGTCCGTCAGCACCTCCTTGAGGTTGGCCCCTGCCAGGATGGCCCCCCTGAGGTTGGCCCGCCGCAGGTCGGCCCCTTGCAAATTGGCCCCCGTCAAGTCGGCCTCGGCAAAGCTGGAATCGGGAAAGCGGGCCCCCTGCAAATTGGCCCGCCGCAGCTTGGCCCCGTTGAAGGCCGAGTTTTCCACATAGGCCTTGGCCAAATTGGCCCCCGACAAATCCGCCTGCAGGAAAATCCCCCCCTGCACCACCGCCTCGCCCAGGTGGATCCCGGCCAGTTTGGCGTTGGCCAGGTTGACCCCGAGGAGCTGACAGCCGGCCAGATTCTTGCCCTTGGCCGCCAGCACCTCTTCCGCCGTTACCTGGCGGGCATTGCTGCAGAGGGAAGGGCCCTGCGGCCTGCCGGCACACCCCAGCAGCGCCAGGCCCAACAGCCAGACCAACCTTTTGACCATACTCACCTCTTACCTAAGTCGGTGCTAGCCTACCACAGACCTCAACCCCCCTCTCCCACGATGGGGAGAAAGGGGTTGTAGAAAAAAGCCCCCAAGGGGGGGCGAAAGAAGAAAAGCAAGACCCTGCGTTACAGCGCTTTGTTGGTAAAGGTTCCAACAAAGGTGTTGTCGGCCAGACTAAAACCGGGAAGATTGGTGATACCCTTAATTCCGATCCCATTGCCTGAAGCAGTAAAGGTATTGCCCTTGACAACAGAATTGCTGCCTTTAGCGTTAACACCTATGGCAGCCGCATTGTCGGTCACGGTAATGTTGGAACCGGTCACCGAGGAACCAGAACCGTTAAACTCGATACCGGTGCTGCCCTTAGCATGTGTGTTGGCAGACATATCCACCGTCACATTTGCAGCGGTCAAGACACCTTGGCTAAGAATACCAGTGACCACAGCAGTGTTAGAGGTTGGCTGAACGCTGCCACCGACAATATTGAGGGCAACGTTAGCATCATTGCCCTTAATGCCGATAACGCCAGCAGCGCCGTCCTTGAAAGCAACGTTCACGTTCTTAAGGGTGTGGAAGCCGGATCCTTGAACCAGCAAACATGACCCAGCACCGGTGGCTGTGGCAGTACACTCGATGTTCACGCTGGTCAGACCGGCACTCGCGTTTGTAATGGTAATCGCGCCAGCGCCGGCAGCCGCATTGACGCCAGAAGTAATGTTGATATCTTGCAGCTTGTAGCCTTTGTTCAGAGTTAGCGCTTTAATCCCCATTACTAAAGTGAACGTTTTCGGCGACGGGGATTGCAGCACCGTCACCGAGCCGGCCGTCAAGGTCGGTGTGTTAATAGGGGCACCGACAATCTCGGGATTGGCTCCACCCAGAATGGTGACCACCACATCGTTGCCCGCATTGGCCGCCGTCGCCACTTTAAAGCCGGTTGGTTTTGCAATGTCCAAAGCGCTCTCAACAGTTTTCCAGGGCTGAGCTGCCGTACCCGGGAAGATATCGTTCCCATTGACAGGATCGATGAAGAAAGTTGTCGTTGAAGTGGGAGCGATGGTTACCGGCAGCTTGAACCGGCCCAGCGAACCCGCATCCAACAGAATCGATTGCGCTCCAGGAGTTGCTCCCAGGGCTGTGCTCACCTCAATCGTTTGGTTGATGTTGAAGTTAGCCCCTGTAAAGGTCAGCGAACTCAAAGTGGTGGTCAGGTCGGGCGAAGAGGGCGTCACCGTCACCGTCACCGGCGCCGTTGGAGCGCTGGCCAGCTTGACCGTAAACGGCGCTGCCCCATTTGCCGGAATGCTCAGGCTGGTCGGCGCTACTACCAGATTGGACGACTGGTCAACTGTAACATTAACTACCTTGTCGTCATAACCAGGCGCCGAGAACTTGACAGTACCGGTCGTCCCTGGAGTTGCCGTGCTCGTCACCGTTACCGTGCCGCTGAAGACACTGGGCGTAAAGTTCAGCGTAGCCGGCGTAACTGTAATGCCCGCGGAGGGCGTCGCCGTCACTGCTACGTTCCCCGACGGCTGGCTGGGCAGGGACACCGTCACCGTCTGGCTGGAGCCACTCGGAAGCGTCAGGGTGGCAGGGGTTACCACTATCTGGTTGGCGATCGGCGTGGGTGTCGGCGTGGGCGTGGATTTGGCGAAGAAGCTGTCGAGCTGGGCTTGGGTGACGTTGACACCCGAGACCTTCAGCGTGCCGGAGACAAACTGGTTGATTTTGGCGGCATCCGTCCCTACGGTAACTGCGGCAAACAGCACCGCCGCGTCGTTGCAGTTGACGGTGCCATCGCCCGTGAAGTCGGAAATAGCCGGCTTGAGCGGGTCGCCCAGCCCCGTAACCTCAGCAGCGGTGATCGGCCCTGCCTTCAGGGTATTGTTGACAAAATTCACAATCTTGGTGGAGTCGCCCGTGTTGAGGGTGCAGGCAGCAAAGAGCACCGCTGCATCCGTGATTTTGATAGAGGTCTTCACCCCGTCGTAGTAGAAAGCGATGCTGTCGGTGGCGGGAGCCGCCGTCTCGGGCAGTTGCGCCGAGATGGTGGAGGGCACCTGCGTAGCGGTGGGCGTGTCGGAAGAGCAGGCGGCCATCACCCCTGCCAGCGAGGAAGCCAGGGCCAGAGAGACCAAGGAAGAGCGCAAGCCAGGCAGAAAGTTGCGGTTAGACATCGTCCAAATCTCCGAAGATAAGGTCTTGATCAAGGGTTGAAGTCTTGACAAGCGCAGCCCGGCTCACTCAACAGGGAAAATCTCGTCCAAACCTGACAACAGAATACCCAACCAGGGGCCAAAACGTACATCAGGGAACCCAAAAACCGGGAGTGCGCAGACAAGACGGAGAAGAAAGGGCGACCTGCCGGTATCCAGCAACTCTTTTGTTGACTCAACAGAAACAGGTCGCCCTGATAGCGCTAGCCCAAGGCTAGTTGACCGAGATGGCCGGGCCGAAGTTGAAGTAGGTGGTACTGCCGGGGTTGGTGGTGTTGTCGAAGGCGGTCAGCGTCGTACCACCCACCGTAATCGGCTGCGGCGAGGCAATGGCCGGCGTCACCCGGATCTGGCCGCCGAAGGGAATGGTGAACGGCCCGGGGAAGGTGGCCACGTTGCCGGACACCGACGTGGAGGTGGCGAGGATTGTGCCATCGGCCTGGCGGATGGTAACTGTCGCGCCGGCAGGCAGCCCTGGAATGGTGAGCTGCGGGCCCGCAGGCGTCGGCGTCGGTGTGGGTGTCGCTGGCGGTGTGCCGCCTGGACGGAACTGCAGGCTGGCCCCTGGACCAAAGCCCACCGCTGAGCAGAGGGCATCCGACACCACACCGAAAACGCTGGAGGTGAAGGGAACCAGAGTTGGCGAGCTATCCAAGAAGTTCACCAGGTTGCCCGGCGCGCCTGCCAAGCTCTCGACGCGTCCACACACAGTAACGCCGGGAACGGGCGTTGGCGTGATGGTGTTGTTGAAGAAAGCCTGCAGGATGGTGCCCTCGCCGCCCAACTCCGTAGCCGCAGTTGGCGTGAGGTTGACACTCGGACGAGCGTAGATAGCTCCCGTGCCTTGGGGCGGTTGGTTGAAGACGTTGCCCGTCACCGAGGCCTTGGCAAAGGGCGAGAGGTTGCCCGAAGCCTGGGTCTGCCGATCCACAATGTCGGCAATGAAGAAGGGGCTGTTGATGGAAGCCTCAAAGCGGTTCTCGCGGATGGTGACCGTGGCAGGCTCCGCCGACACCACGTGCACGCCGGCAACCGTGTAGCCGCGCAGCAGGTTCTTGTAGATATCAGCCTGCGAGAAGTCGCAGACTTGGACAGAGACGTAGGTGTCGGCCTGCGTGGGCCGTGCGAAGTCGTTGAAGGAAACTTCTACGTTGCGCGCCCCTTGGTTGGCCAGGTCGCACTCACCAATGCCCACCTGGTAGTCCGCCGCCGGGCCGCCTGCATCCGGATCCGATCCGCGGGTGCCCGTAATCCGGAAGCCGTTGCCCTCCGTTCCCCCCAGGGTGGCGTCGTTGGCCAAGATCTTGACGTTGCGCAGCGTGCTCGTGCCGTCGAGGGAGTTCAGCGTCAGGCCCGGCTTGTCAACAGGGATCACGATCTCGCCCTCTGCCGTGAAGGAGCCAGGGCCCGCCGTCACCGTCGGGTTGGGGCCAGCCGCCTCGGCAATGGCGCGGGTGATGGAGAGATAGACGTTGCTGGTGTTGCTGTTGAAGGCAAAGCCGCTGCCTGCCGCCACAATGGCCCGCCGCTCGATGGCGTTCAAGCCGCTGCCGCGGTCGTCACGAATGGCGTAGACGTTGGCCGTCGCCGTTCTTGGGGTGATGGTGTTGCCGGTAAAAGTCAGGCTCAGCCCCGTCACCGCCGACTCAATAAAGATGGCGGCAGAGCCGGCACCCACATCCTGGGCCGTAGGTCTGATCAGCTGATCTGAGATGTCGGGGACAGCTTCGTAGCCCAAGAAGATGTTGTTGGTTTCCACCCGGAGGTTGATGCCCGCGTTGTCGCCGGCAATGCGGATGCCTGCCGAGCTGCCCGCGCCAGCCACAAACAGGTTGGAGCGGGTAACCGTCAAGTTCTTGGAGGTGGCGCCGGCAGCCGCTGAGCCAAAGCCGATCGCCACCCCGCGCGAGGCCGGAGGGGTCACGGTGGGGAAGAGGACTATATCTACGCCGGTAACGGTGACTTCGGTGGCGTCTTCGGCGTTGATGCCGTACTCAATGGACGCCAAGGAGCGGGTGTTGAGGATGGAGAAGTTCTCCAGGACGACGCCGGAAGCGTTGTTCGTCACCTGAACCGGCGCACCGGTAGCCCCACCTACCACGACGGCATCGCCCACATCGCCGGTTGCGCCGCGCACCGTGACGTTGCTGCGGTTGATCACAATGTTCTGGCGGTAAACACCCCGCCCCAGAACCAGGGTGAGAGGCCGAGTGCGATCGGAAGTCTCAATAATCCGGTTAATGTCGGTCTCAGGCGTAACGTTAATCGTGCCTGCCGGCGCCGGAGTTGGCGTGGGAGTTGGCGACGGGGGAGCCGGGGGAGCTGGCGGCGGTGGGGGCGGCACGGGCACCGCAGGGCCAGCGCTGTCCTCGCCGCAGCCCGTCAGGATCACAGGCACAAGTACCACGGCAGACGCTAAAGTCAGAGAACCAAGTGACTTCAGCAGCCACTTCTGCATTGTTCCGTTCATTTTTCTCCTCTTAACCAAAAAAGTAGGGTTCGGCTGAACACTTCCCTCAACTTACCCGATCAACTGGCCCAAAGCAACTGATGAAGCTAGGGGCTTGCCGTTCGGTTGGGAGACGCATACGCGCTTGTTTCAGCGCTTGCTCTGGTTACTCCGTAAATCATACAGGCAGATCTGGCCAGGTTGGCAAGTCTTGCCCTTTTTTTCCAAGAGAAGTTGGGATCCCTGGGGATACAGCGCAGTCTGGGGGGGGCGGGTGGGATCCTTGCTGGGCAGGGGGTTGACGCTTCGCCCCCAAAAAACCGGAAGATCTGCCTACTTTCTCCGAAAAATGGTGCTCGCTCCGGGGCAGAAGGGTGGCAGGATGAGGAGTGGATGTTTTTTCTGGAGACCCAACCAGGATGGCTACCTACAAGGTCACTCTGATCAACGAAGAGCGAGGCTTGAACGTCACCATCGATGTGCCGGACGACGAGTACATTTTGGATGTGGCGGAGGAGCAAGGTTTGGAGCTGCCCTATTCCTGCCGCGCCGGGGCCTGTTCGACCTGTGCCGGCAAGCTGGTGAGCGGCACGGTGGATCAAAGCGATCAATCCTTCCTGGATGACGATCAGATCGAGCAGGGCTATGTGTTAACCTGCGTGGCCTACCCTACTTCTGACTGCACCATCATCACCCATCAAGAAGAGGCGCTGTACTGAGGCCCTCACCCCCGACCCCTCTCCCTGAGGGAGAGGGGTTTTTGTTTTGAGTGATCCTTTCCGGCAGCCTCAAGCGCTCTGCGCTGCTGATCCCTCACCCCCGGCCCCTCTCCCAGCCCAAGCGCTCCGCGCCGCTAACGCGACCACCCCCAACCCCTCTCCCTGGGGCCCTCACCCCCAACCCCTCTCCCTGAGGGAGAGGGGAGTAGGATTTTTTTATCCTCTGTAGAACTTTTTGACGATGACCCCAGAACAAGAAGAGTGGTTAATCCGAGCTGTCCAGGAGCTGCAGGCTGCCCAAAAAGAGCTGCAAGCTGCCCAGCAGGAGCTGCGCCTTGTCCAACAAAATCAACAGGTTCTGATTCAGGAAGTCCGCGAGGGGCAGGCGATGCTGGCGCAGTTTTTCCGCGAGGCGCTGGATCGCTTTGACGAGCGCACCCGCGCTATTGACCGCCGCACTGAGGCTTTGGAGAGACGCACCGAAGCCCTGGAACGACGCACGGAAGCCTTGGAGCGCCGCACCGATGAGATGGCAGAGGAGATGAGGGATTTGCGCCGCGATTTTTTGGAACGGCGGTAGCCCCTCACCCCCATCCCCTCTCCCTGAGGGATGACCCTCACCCCCGACCCCTCTCCCGGAGGGAGAGGGGGGTTAGGATGGCAGCAGAGCAGCCTTTGGAGGTGGCTGTGGCTTTGACGACGGGATCCGTTTCTGCTTCTGGATCGACAACGGCTCGCCTGAGTTTGGCAGAGTACCTCAAGTATTCCGATGGCGGCGATACCCGCTATGAGCTGGTGGCGGGGGAGTTGGTGCCGATGGCCCTTCCAACCGGACGGCATGTCCAGATTGTGGATTTCCTCAATACCGCTTTTCGAGCTGAGATCCGGCGCCAGGGGCTGCCGTGGACTTCTCAGCCGCTGGCTATCGGGATCCAGTCGCCGCGGGGCAACCGCTGGGATACGGTGCGGATCCCGGATGTGGTGGTGCTGCCTTTGGAGCAGTGGCAGGAGATGGGATCCCGAGAGGCTCTCATTCGCTTGGAGGATCCGCCGCCGCTGTTGGTGGTGGAGGTGGTGAGTGAATCAAGCCGGGCGGCGGACTACCGGGCCAAACGGGCGGAATACTGTGTTTTGGGCATTGGTGAGTACTGGATTGTGGATCCGATGGAGGAGAAGGTGAGCCTGCTGCTGTTGCACGAGGGCTGGTACGACCTGCTGGAGCTGAAGGGATCCGAGCGGGTGCCCTCGAAGGTTTTTGCAGGGCTGGAGCTGCAGGCGGGGGAGATCTTGGCGGCGGACTTGGGTTATTCTGGTAAAGCCACGGGGAGTTAGCTCAGTTGGTAGAGCGCTGCGATCGCACCGCAGAGGTCAGGGATTCGAGTTCCCTACTCTCCATTGCCCTCACCCCCGGCCCCTCTCCCTGAGGGAGAGGGGAGTTGGTGGTAGGATCTTGGCATCCTCTCGCTCTAGTTGATAATGACTCGGGAACAAGAAGAGTGGCTGATCCGCGCTGTTCAAGAGCTGCAAGCGGCCCAGCAGGAGCTACGTCTTGTCCAACAAAATCAGCAGCTTCTGATTCAAGAACTGCGAGAAGGGCAGGCAATGCTGGCTCAGTTTTTTCGCGAGTCCATGGATCGCTTTGATGCGCGCACCCGCGCTATCGAGCGCCGCACGGATGCCCTGGAGCGCCGAACTGAAGCTCTGGAACGGCGCACTGACGAGATGGCCCAAGAGATGAGGGAGATGCGGCAGGAGATTCGGGATCTGCGCCGCGATTTTTTGGAACGGCGGTAGGCCCAAGCGCTCCGCGCTGGCCCTCACCCCCGGCCCCTCTCCCTGAGGCCCTCACCCCCGGCCCCTCTCCCTGAGGGAGCAGCCCCTCACCCCCGGCCCCTCTCCCTGAGGGAG
>NZ_JANSIQ010000018.1:0-81 GCF_047502685.1 Synechococcus sp. OH20
CCCCCGGCCCCTCTCCCAGAGGAATGGCCCTCACCCCCGGCCCCTCTCCCAGAGGAATGGCCCTCACCCCCGGCCCCTCTC
>NZ_JANSIQ010000018.1:181-7215 GCF_047502685.1 Synechococcus sp. OH20
CCAGAGGGAGAGGGGAGATGGCTATCATCAGGCAAAAATCGAGATCCCTGCCCTCCTCAAGGGAAAAGGCAGGGATCCCAGGTCTAGGCACAGGAGAGGGGCCTAGGCGTTGGCGTTGAGGGTTACCGGGAAGGTCAGCGGCTCTGGCTCGTTTTCAGGCGGCAGCATCACCACCTCAGAGCTGTCGATGATCGCCTGCAGCTCTTCCCCATCGATGGTCTCGGCTTCCACCAAGCGGCGGGCGATGCGCTCCAAGAGGGCACGGTTTTCCCGAATCAGGTAGGTGGCCCGCTGGTAGGCCTCATTCACCAGCCGCCGCACCTCCTCGTCGATGAGGGCTGCCGTCTCCTCAGAGAAGTCCCGTTCTGCGGCGATCTCCCGGCCCAGGAAGATGTTGGCATATTGGCGACCCAGGGCCACATTCCCCAAGCGATCGCTCATGCCAAAGCGGGTGACCATGTTGCGGGCAATGCGGGCCACCTGTTGCAGGTCGCTGGCCGCCCCTGTGGTGATCTCCGACTCCCCGTAGATCACCTCTTCGGCCACCCGTCCGCCCAGGGCAACGGTCATCATGTTTTTCAGGTGGGCACGGGTGGTTAGCCCCATGTCATCATCGCTGGGCAGGAACCAGGTGAGGCCACCCGCCTGGCCGCGGGGGATGATCGTCACTTTTTGGATCGGGTCGTAGTTGGGCAAAAGGGATCCCACCAAGGCGTGGCCCGCCTCGTGGTAGGCCACCAGCTCCTTGCGCCGCTCGCTCATGAGGCGATCCTTCTTCTCCGGGCCGGCCAACACCCGATCCACGGCGTCGTTGATCTCGTCCATCGAGATCTCGGTGAGGTTGCGGCGGGCCGCCAAAATGGCCGCTTCGTTGAGCAGGTTGGCCAAATCCGCACCGGTAAACCCAGGGGTGCGGCGGGCCAATTTCTCTAGATCCACATCGGCGGCCAGGGTTTTGCCGCGGGCATGCACCTTGAGGATCTCCAGACGGCCCTGAAAATCAGGGCGATCCACCGTCACTTGGCGGTCAAAGCGACCGGGCCGCAGCAGCGCCGCATCCAACACATCGGGACGGTTGGTGGCGGCAATAACGATGATGCCGGAGTTGCCCTCAAAGCCGTCCATTTCGGTCAGCAACTGGTTCAGGGTTTGCTCCCGCTCGTCGTTGCCACCCCCCAGGCCAGCTCCCCGCTGCCGACCCACGGCATCGATTTCATCGATGAAGACAATGCAGGGGGCATTTTGCTTGGCCTGCTCGAACAGATCCCGCACACGGGAGGCACCGACCCCGACAAACATCTCCACAAACTCAGAGCCAGAAATGGAGAAGAAGGGCACACCCGCCTCACCGGCCACAGCGCGGGCCAACAGGGTTTTACCCGTGCCGGGCGGGCCCACCAGCAACACCCCACGCGGGATCTTGGCTCCCAAAGCCGTAAAGCGCTCTGAATTTTTCAGGAAATCCACCACCTCCGCCAGCTCCAGCTTGGCCTGCTCGATACCGGCCACATCGTTGAAAGTAATTTGAGTTTTCGGCTCCATTTGCACCCGCGCCCTCGATTTGCCGAAGTTGAGGGCCTGGCTGCCAGGGCCATTTTGAGCGCGCCGCAGCAGGAAAAAAAGCCCCAGCAACAGCAAAACAGGCAGGAAGAAGGTGCTGAGAATGCGCCCGAGGAGCCCTTCCTCCTGAACCGGGCGCACCGCCAGCTCCACCCCGTTGGCAACCAGGGTGTTTTCAAACTCTGGAGTAAGGGGGGGCAGATTTACCTGCACTTGGGTGGCGCGGTTGTTGATTTCTGCCTCGGCAATGGCCACTTGGCGACCATCCGGGGCCGTCTCCACCAAAACCTTGCTGACCTCGCCCCGTTCCACGCGGCTGATCAAGTCGGAGTAGCTGATCTCCAGGCGCTCAGCCGGGCGGGTGCCGAAGAAGGTGGTGGCCAAGGAGATCAAGACGATGGCCAGCAGCGCATACAACCCCGCGCTTCTCCATTTTTTGTTTTTACCTTTCTGACTCACGGAAGTGTTTCCTCCCAAAGGGTGTTTTTGAATCGAACTCGCAGATGGCCACTCGTAGGTAACAATCTGGGGTCGAGTAGGTTCTTGCAACAACAGACTGTTAATTAATATTAACCTGACTGAGAGGGTTGCCGAGGATCCCGGCAATCCTGCTCTTCTGGCGAGGAGTTTAGGGATAGGATCAAAAGACCCAGGCTGTGCCGTCAGCCAAGGGGGGTGTTTTTTTCTCATTCTCACCCATTCCAGCTTGCCCAAGGAGCCCCATGCTGACTCAACTGCGCCAACTGAGCATCGCTGCCGATGGGCGCTATCTCAGGGATGAGGAGCTGCAATTCATGGAAACCTACCTGGCTTCCTTTGACCTACGCCTGAGCGCCTATCGCAAGATTCAAGCGGCAGAAGCCCAGATCATCCGGGATGTGGAGATGAAAATGCGCGCGCTGGATCCCTACTTGCTCATGCGGGGGGTGGAAGACTTTAGTAACAAGTGGAAAGCTGACACCGTTCGGGTGCTGCGCCTTTCCGCCTTGGCCATGCTCTTGGACGATGAGCAACGCTACAAAGAGCGGTTTCTCTACTGGTTTCAGACCTTGATGCGGGCCTTCCGCACCCAACGCAGTTGCGAGGCAACCTACCGCTTCCTGCAAGAGGTGATGGCCAATTACCTCACCCCCGCGGAAGCCGACTTGATCAGGCCGATTCTGGAAACCAACCGCACGCTGCTGAGCCTCAACTAGGCAGCCGTCCCGGCAGACTCTGCTGAGTTGGCCGGCTCAACCAACTCTAGCTCATCGGCCTGCAGATGAGCCCGGAACTTGTTGCCAAACTGCACCTGAAAGGGAAAATTGGCGCTGATCGGACGGCCATTCCAATCCTGAATCACGGCCTTCAGCTCCCCTTCCATGCCTTTGAGGTCAAAAGGTTGATTGCGATATTCCGGGTGGTGATAGACGATCACGCTGGTACGCACCCGCACTCGATCTCCCACTTTCATGTCTTTTCCTCCCCAAAAAGTGGCCCACCAGAGAAACTGACTGAGAACACTCTAGCTCAATCTCTAAGCAAGTCTTCAAGATATGAAGAAGTATGTGGAAACTACCACAGGAGTTTTTGTTTTCTTTGAGTGGAGCGAGCATCTTTCCGCAAGCTCCAGCCACGAGCCTAGCCGAAGGAAGCCCCACTTTAAGCGAAGGGATCCCTCCTTGTACTCCAGCCGATCCAAGAGCACGGTCATTGCCTGAACCGCTTCCCAACTCCCCTCTCAGAGGTCGGAGGGCTGGAAGGGATCGCCTCAGCGGCACGGATCGATCTCAGGCAATCTGGAGACCTCTCAAAACTTATCAAATCTGTCTTCAATCAAACCAATTAAAGCTTGAGCCGATGACGCAAAGATACTTGAAAAAACAGAGTAACAAGATGGTGATTGTCCCTTTTTAGACAAAGGCAAAATCTCGATAAGGTGTAAGAGTCACAACCTAGGGTTGAAAATTTAATAGCAAGCTAAGAGCTTAACTTGTTCCTGAAGTCTCAGTCCATAAACCAACATAAATTAGTTGGATGGTAAGTTTAAATAGTGAATAGATGTAAAGATTTATGTCAAGACCCAAAACTTCTTTACTCGACGTGGTACTCTTAATTGTGAGATTAAAGTTAGGTTAAAACCATCAGCTACCTAGAGTCAAAACTACCTCTAAGTATTTTGTCTGGTTCTGGCTAAAGGCTCCTGGCCGCGATACTATTTACAACTTTTTGACTGTAACTTTTTACAACTTTTTTGACTGTAACTTTAAGGTTCAGTTGTCCTCTGACATGGCGCAAGATTTGCCCTCTCCATCGGGATCCCTGGAACAGTTGTTTGGCCGGATGCCGCCCTTGGTCGGGCTTAACAGCTCCCTTGCCGAGCTTCTCTCCCTGCTGGCGCAAAAGAATGGCTCCTGGCCCTACGCCTTGGTGGTGGACGCAGGCCGAGTGGTGGGCATTTTGACGGCTGTGGACGTGTTGCGGTGGGTGGCCAGCGACCGCTCTTGGCAGGGATCCACCCTGGCTGAGGTGATGACCACCCCGGTCGTGACCTTGGCCGTCGGCAACTACCGCGATCCCCTGGCATTGTTGGAGCTGATGCGGGCCCACGGGATCCGCCACTTGCCGGTGGTGGACGAAGCGGGATCCCTGTTGGGGGTGGTGAACCAAGATGAGCTGTGCTGGCGGCTAACCTTAGGCCCGCCGCCTTCAGTAGCAGTCTGGAGGGAGCCGTCAACGGAGAAACTGGATCTACCAGATCTACAAACCACCCTGAATTTGCGCGTTGCCATCGAACGCGCCATTCCTCTGGGCATTGCCGCCGTCGATCCACAAGGCAGACAGATCTACGTCAACGAGACCTTTGCCACGATGGTGGGCTGGCCCAAGGAGGAGCTCATCGGGAAGGATCCCCCTTTTGTCTATTGGCCCCCGGAAGAGATGGGCAAGATTACCGCCGCCTTTGCCCAGGGGCGGCCACCGCAGGGATGGGAGCTGACCTTCAGGCGCCGCAGCGGGGAACGGGTTCCAGTGCGGATTTTGGAGGCTCCCTGGCTAGATGCCCAGGGAAAGGTAATCGGCATGATCGTCAGCGTACAGGATTTGACCCCGCAAAAAGAGTTGCAAAACCAACAGCAACAACTTCAGCACTCTCTGGAATATCAGCAAGATCTGTTTCAAAGTCTCTTCGAGCAAGCCCCGGTGGGCATGGCGGTCACGGATGCGGCGGGGCACTTGCTAAAGGTGAACCAGAGCTTTTGCCAGCTCACCGGCTACACCGAGGCCGAGCTCTTGAGCATGAATTACGCCGACATAACGCATCCTGAGGATCTGCGGCAGGAGGCAATCTATGTCGAAGAAATACGAGCGGGCCGCCGCCGCGGCTACCGGATGGAAAAACGCTACATCCACAAAAGTGGCGAGATCCGGTGGGTGGATCTCTCGTCTTTTGCGGCGGAGACTCCCGAGAAACAGATTTACGGTGTCGCCTCAATTGTCGATATCAGCGAGCGCAAGCAGGCCCAGGAGCAGGTTCAATTGCAGCTCCACCAAGCCCGGCTGCTCAGCCACATCGTCCAAAGGATCCGGCAATCGTTGCAGGTGGAGTCCATCCTCAGTTTTGCTGTAGAGGAAGTTCGCCGTTTGTTGGATGTGGAGCGGGTGGTGATCTACCGCTTTTTCCCCGATTGGGTGGGCGAGATCGCCATGCAATCGGTTAGCCGGCCAGAGTTGAGCCTGCTGGGCCTGGTTATCGAAGATCATTGTTTCGTAACCCAGTGGCACCAAGCCTATCAGCAGGGCCGCATTTCCGCCATTGAAGATATCGACACTGCCCCCATCCAGCCCTGCCACCGGGAGCTGCTGGCCAGCTTGGGGGTGCGGGCCAACTTGGTGGTGCCCATCTTGCAGTCGGCTGGCCCTGACGGCACAGACGGCGGGCTGGCCCGCCTCTGGGGGCTGTTGATTGCCCACCAGTGCAGCGCCCCCAAAAAATGGGATCCCTGGATGCCGGATTTTTTGCGACAAATTGCCGATCAACTGGGGCTGGCGCTGCAACAGGCGGAGCTGTTTGAGCAACTGCAAGCTGCCAATGCCGAGCTGCGCTACCAGGTGGAGGTGCGCAATGCCGAGCTGGCCCAGCGGGTAAGGTACGAGCAAATGCTGCGGCTCATTGGCGACAAGGTGGGCTCCAGCCTGGACGAACAGGAGATCTTGGCCACCGTGGTGCGGGAGCTGACCCAGGCTTTCCAACTGGGCGCCTGCGGTGTGGCCCTCATCCATCCGGAAACCCAGACCTACACGCTGGTCTACGAAGCGGCGGGATCCCTGCCCCCTATAGGCCAGGTTACCCTGCCCTTGGATCCCGTTCTTTTGCGCCAGCTGCGCCAAGGCCAGACCCTCTACTTCAGCACGGATCACCCGCTGCGGGGGCGCTGCACCTTCCTCGCCTGCCCCCTGTTTGTGGAACAGGAAGAAGGGCAGCTTTCCTTGGGCACGGGCTCGTTGCTGGGCTTTCTCAAGTTGATCCGCTTGCCCCAGGAAGGGTTTATTGAAGCCGAGATCCACTTTGCCGAGCAGGTGGCCACCCAGTGCAGCATCGCCATTCGCCAGGCCCGCCTCTACCAAGAAATCCAGGCCCAGCTCCGGCAACTGCAGCGGCTCAACGAGCTCAAAGAAGAGTTTCTCAGCATGGTCTCCCACGAGCTGCGCACGCCTCTGACCAACATGAAAATGGCTTTGAAAATGTTGGAGGTGCGCGGTCTTTCCGAGGCGCAGATCCCTTATTTCCACATCCTCAAACAGGAGTGGCAAAAAGAGCTGGACTTGGTCAACGACCTGCTGGATCTGCAGCGGCTAGAGGCCGGCAGCCGCAGTCTGGAGATTGCCCGCTTCGAGGTGCGAGAGTGGCTGGAAAAGCTGGTGCCACCCTTTGCTCTGCGCTTTCAGGAGCGCTGGCTCACTTTTGTCTCCCGCATTCCCTCTGAACCCATCCTGTTCAGCACCGATGTGGGGCTGCTCACCCGCATCCTCAGCGAGTTGCTGGCCAATGCTGCCAAATACACCCCTGCTGGCCAGCAGGTTTACCTGGAAGTGGCGGGCGATTCTTCGGGTCTCCATTTGCAGGTAATCAACACCGGCGTCGAGATCCCAGCGGAGCACCTGCCCCGCATTTTCGAGAAGTTCCACCGCATCCCGCAACTGGACTACGCCCACCAGGGGGGCACCGGCTTGGGCCTGCCGCTGGTGAAAAAGGCGGTGGAGCTGCTGCAAGGGATCCTGCGGGTGGAAAGCGGCGAGAACCGCACCCTGTTTGCAGTCAGCCTGCCGGATTTGGGCAGTTCTGCTCTCACCCCCAGCCCCTCTCCCTGAGGGACTCCCTCACCCCCAGCCCTTCTCCCTGAGGGACTCCCTCACCCCCAGCCCCTCTCCCTGAGGAACACCCTCACCCCCAGCCCCTCTCCCTGAGGAACACCCTCACCCCCAGCCCCTCTCCC
>NZ_JANSIQ010000019.1:0-6806 GCF_047502685.1 Synechococcus sp. OH20
GTTGGTTTGCTAAGTGTTGCTACTGTACCCCTTGATTACTTAACAGGCTGTACTCGGGTGTCCTAAAAACCCTTTCGTAAAGCTCCCGCTTCTCACCCCGATCCACCTTGGCTGTTGATTCCGAAAGCAGCTCGACGATCAAATCCGGGTACTTGCCCCCTTCTTCCCACACCACCCAAGAGGGGCGGGGGCGGTTTTCTACCCCTTTGACCAAAAACAGATCTGGGCCGCGGAAGTCTTTGCTTTTGAGTTGCTCTCGGCTGTAGTAAACGGTGAGGTTCCAGGCGAGGAAGTAGTCGTTGCGATCCTGCCAGAGGCGGGTGAGGCAGCTCACCAGAATCAAAAGCTGCAGGGCGTGGAGGGAGTGTTCCATTTCCGGTTCATCACTGAGCAGCCCCTGGGCCGAGGGCATGAGCTCCGCCAGTTGCTGGCGGGTGAGGGGAGTTGTCTTTTCTTGGACTTTCTCTGGAGCCAACATGAGGCACGCAGGTCGGGTGAGTTGATTGAGCTATAGGCTAGCCCATAGGCAAACCTGGCAGTGGAAGGGGAAAAACGTTCTAGAAAAGGAAGCATAATGGGGGGTGCAAACCTCTTTTCCTGCTCTCATGTCTTTCTGGAAACCTTTGGTGCTCTTGGCAGTGCTGCTTTTTGCTTGGGCAGGCGGGATCCCCCCTGTGCAAGCAGCCACTCTGGGCGGATCCCCTTACAACCGCGCCCAACAGGAGGTTGTGGTTGCAGCCAGTCCAGAGCAGGTGTTGAAGGCGGCTGAACAGGCTTTTCAAGTCTGGAAGCGAGGCGAGCTGCTGTCTGTGAATACCGAGGCGCTGGAAGTGAAAGGGATCTCCCGCACCAACTTTTTTAAGTTCGTGGACGATCTAACGGTTTCCTTATCGCCCATCGAAGGGGATCCCGGCCATACTCGTCTGCACATCACTTCGGTGGGCCGTATTGGGGAATACGATTTCGGCGGCAACCGGCGCAACATCAACGAGTACCTGAACACTCTGCAGTCCTTGTTGTCACAGGAGTAAAGCACCGCCATTGGGGTGAGAAAGGTGGATGACTCCTGGCTAGGGTCTTTCCGATTCCTCTGTTGCATGGTTCTCTTCTAGCTTGGCCACACGGGCTTCTAGCTTGCGCAGGGCCCGCTGCAGCTCAGGCAAATGTCGCTGAACTGCCATGCTCTTGCGCCATTCGGCAATGGGCTGATGGGGGTAGCCGGCCACGGTTTGGCCAGGGGGGATGTCGCTGGTAACGCCCGTCTGGGCGGCCACGCGCACGCCATCGCCGATGTGCAGGTGCCCGGCCAGGCCGCATTGCCCGGCCAAAATGACGTGGTGGCCCAACTGGGTGCTGCCGGCAATGCCCACCTGGGCGACGATTAAGCAGTGGGATCCCGTGCGCACACCGTGGCCGATCTGCACCAGGTTGTCGATCTTGGTGCCGCGGCCAATACGGGTCTCCCCGACGGCGGCCCGATCGATGGTGGTGTTGCTGCCCACTTCTACACCGTCTTCCAGCACCACCCGGCCCGCCTGCAGCATGCGCCGCCAGGAGCCATCGGGGAGAGGAATGTGGCCGAAGCCGTCGTCGCCAATCACAGCGCCGCTGTGGATGAGGCAGTCGTCGCCAATCTCCGTGCGCTCGTGAATGACGCAGTTGGCGAAAAGCTGACACCGGGATCCAATCCGCACGTGGGGGTAGATGGTTACGTTGGGGTGGATTTGGGTGTAGTCGCCAATTTTCACCCCTTCCATCACCACCACATGCGGCCCAATGGCCACCCCCTCTCCCAACTCAACGCTGGGATCGATCACGGCTGTGGGATGGATCCCGGTGGGCAGGCGATAGGGTTGGTAAAACAGCTCGATGGCCTGGGCAAAGAGCAAGCGGGGATCCCTGCCCCGCAGGCAGGGGATGGGGCGAGGTAAAGCTATAGATTCGCCCACAATGACGGCGCTGGCTTGGGTTTGCTCCAAGAGGGGCAAGTAGCGGTCTTCGCTGAGGAAGCTCAGCTCGCCTGGGCGAGCTTCCGCCAGGCTAGCTACGCCGTGGATCTCGAGGGTGGGATCCCCCTCGTAGGCGCATCCCAATTTTTGGGCGATCTCCTGTAGCTGCATCAGGGTTGGTGTCCTCTACGATTGCAGCAGCCGCACATCCATCACAGTGCCGCGCAAGTTGTAGCTAAAAGTCTCCAGCTCCAGGGGAACGCCAACTTTGACGCGGTTGTTGCCCAGGACGATGCCGTTCTCGGTCCGCTGGCCCCGTCCCCGCAAGGTAAACACCAGATCAAAGCGGTAGGACTCTGGGTCAGGCAAGTTCTCGACCCGTCCATCGGGGAAAACCACCGGAACCGTGCGGCTGACATTTTCTATCCGCACCACTTCCACCTGGCCGTAGGGCTGGTTGCGGATGATCAAGTCAGCCTTCTGACCCACTTGAAAGGGTTCCAGGGATCGGCTGCTGACCCCCCGCACGATCATGTCCACTTCCACCGGCAGGGTAGGGCCGCCCCCCACCTGGACGACGCTGCCCGCTTGCCGCCCTGGCAAAAACAAAACGGCGACAATGGCCGCCACCACAATCGCCAGCGCCCCCAGATCTAGAAGACTGACTTTTCCCAAAAGACGTCCCTGTCCGTCAATGAGCCGCATAGCCCCCTCTCCTCCAACACACTGTTTTGATTCTAGGCAGGTTTGCTCCCCAGGTGGCCTCTCCTGCTTGGCCTAAGGGATCCAGGCCAAGGCGCTGCTGCTCAGCGGCAGGCGACGACGGCTGTTGGGGAGCGGCAGTCCATCTTGCAAGTCCAGCAACCACACTTGCGCGCTCCGGATGGCTTGCCCACTGCGGCTGAGGGGAGCCCAGGGATCCGGAATCTCCTCTTGCAAGGGCTGCAAAAGCGTGTAGGCCAACAGGCGGCCGTCAGGGGAAAGGCTGAAGTCCAGCTCAAAGGGGTAGTCGGCCCGCACCATCTCCGCGATCTTGCCAGCTTGGGCAGCGCCACCGCTGCTGAACACGATTGCCAGCAGGCGGGATGATTCGCTGTAGCCCGGCAACGCCAACTCGCCCTGATTGCCGGCAACCTCAACCTCGCTCACCAAGCTGTAAAAGACAGGCGCCCTCGGCGAGAAAGCTCCTTTGGCAACGGAGCCCTCGGTTACCCAAATCTCCTCGCTGGTGCCGGTATTGCTGACGATAAAGAGGCTGCGGGTGTAGTCGGGATTGAAGCGCAGCAAAGCCCCGAAAGCCCCGTCGGGACGGATGGCCAAGGTTTGGCCGAACTGGGCCAAAAAGCTCTCCGCTGCCGCCCGCGGGTGCAGGGGCACAATCCCCACCCCTTGCCCCTGGGAGATGAGCAAGCTGCTCTCATCAGGGCTGATGAAAAAGTCTCCCCCCAAAGCCGTGTCCAGCTCCAGACGCTCAAAGGGATCCTGTCTCCTTTTCTGGACCCACAGCTCCGTCTGGACAGGGGCGAGGGGATCCCGTTGCAGGGGGATCCGCTCCGCTACCACCAGCTCCCCCGTCGGCGAGACCTGGAAGCGCAGGTTTTGGTAGCCCTGGTGATCCAGCAGCAACTGGGAAGACTGATCCTCCAGATCCAGGCGGTACAGATCCTGGTGTTGTAGGCTGGTGGTGGTGGCAAAGTAGTAGACAAAGCGGCCATCGGCGCTGGGCTGCATTTGAGTGACCTTCAGCCCGGCTGGCGTCAGCAACGTGGTGGATCCCGTCTCCAGGTTAAAGAGGAACAGCCGCCCCCGTTGGTCTGCTTCCGTGCCGATCCCCAACAACTGCCGATCCGGCGTGCGAAACTCCCCCTCAAAAGGTCGCACCATGGGCTGGCCCCGCTCATCCACGGCGGCCTTTAGGCGCAGCCGGTAGGTCTGGCCGTAGGGGGCCGGCTCTGTCAGGGTCCAAAAAAAGCGGCGGCCCAGCTTGTGCATCCGGCCCGGCAGAGGCGGCTGGATCTCCAAGTTGGCCGCAACGCTGTCCGCATCCATAGGGCGGTTGAAGGTCAGCACCATCTGCAGTTCCTGGGATCCCACCCGCTGCTGTTGCCAGTTGAAATCCCGCACATAGGGGGCCGTATGGTTGCCCAGCAAAAATAAGATCACCCCAATCGCCAAGTTGCAGAGGGTGATCCCGGCTACCCAGCGATCCAAGGGCTGGGTCAGCCCTCGCTGCAGAGCTGCATAGAAACGACGTGCCGGCCAGGCAGGCATCCGGGTCGTACAGTTCTCGACATCTCAAACCAGATTAAGGCACCTTTCAGGCGCTTGGGGCCACTGCCCTCACCCCCGCCCCCTCTCCCTCTGGGAGAGGGGAGCTGGGCTGGAGCGGGAACGGGTAAACGGCTCTACTGCAGCATGACAAAGAGAAAGTCTTCCAACGCCGTCAGGAAGGTCAACACCTCGTCGGTTGCCTGTTCTTTCGTCAGGGATCCCAGCTCGACGACCCGTTGAATCAGCTCTGCCACCGGAGTCGGCCCCTGCAGCAGCGGAGCCAGCCATCTCACCTTCTCGGCAGGGATGCTGATCCGCCCGTGGGTGGCCCCTGTCCACTGCATTTCGTAGGGGCGGTTCTCTTGCAGGGCCTTGTTGTACTCCTGGTGGAAGCGGGTATTGTCCATCAGCAGGGGGTTAAACTGCACGGATCCCGTCAGCCAATCCGCATCCGTCCAAGGCAGCACCAGGGAAGAGCCGGCGTGCTCGGCCCAAAAGTCGATGAGGCGATGGGCAGGCCGGATCAGCTCGTAGAGGTGCAGCCGCTCCATAACGCTGAGGGTTTCCAGCCGTTGCCGCACAAACTCCGGCACTTGCTTAAAGAGAGACTCCACCGACCAGTCGGGCATATCCACCAGGCTTAAAAAGCCCAACCCTGCCTGCTGCAACATGCCAAACACCTCGGGGATCGTAAATCCCTTGTCGTTGGCAAGCAGATAGTTGTTCAGGATGGCGGCGTCTTCGGTATAGTTGGCCGGGTTCCACAGCACTGCCTTGGCCACCTCTTCCTGCAGGGATCCCATGAATTCCCGCACGTTCTTGGCGCCTACTGCTGGCGGGACGTCGAATTGCCCCACCTTTTGCAAGGCTTCCTGCAGGCGGAAAAACACCTGGCGTTGGATGCGGCTGTGGAGATTGGCGCGAATGATGCCCTCGGGCTTGAGAACCTTTTTCATCGCCCGCAAGCCCTCAGTGGGATCCGCCAACAAATACAGAACGTCGTTCAGGCTGATGAAATCGAACTGGATCCCCAGGCGATCCAGCTCCAGCACGTTGAGGACGTAGCACTGGACATCGGTGAAGCCGTGGCGGCGCAGGCGTTCCTCGGTGAGCTTGACGGAAGCCGGCGACAGATCACAAGCCACAATCTGGGCGCCCGGATTGGCCTCCGCCATCATCAGCGTCTCCCAGCCGGAGCCACAGCCGGCGTTGAGCATCACCTTGCCCTCTGACGGGACGAGCATGTGGGTGCGCAGGTACTGGGCGGTGGTATAGCTCATCTTGAACATCTCCCCCAAGGCATTGCGGGCCGACTGGGAGAGGGGCACATTGGGGTAGGGCAGGGCCTCGTAGAGGCTGAGGGCCCGGTCTGCAGCCGAGAGAGCAGATCTGGTCATCGGCAGGGGAAAAGTGCAAGGGAGATCGAGAGAAGCAAGGCCATCGCTATGATTGAGTCTAGCCGCTGGTCGCGGCGGCGCTGCCGAGCAATAGAGATCTGCTGAGAACTGGCCATGACTGCTGCTGCTTTGCCCCGTCGCCACTCCCGTTTCTCCCTGACAGGCACCCTGGCCGCCGTGGGCGGGGCGCTGCTGTGCGGGATCCTGGTGGTACGGCTGCAGGTGCCGATGCTGGAGCGAATCAATCTAGAGGCCCTGGAAAATGCCGAGGCCCGCAAAAACCGCAACATTGCCCTGGCCACCACCCTGGGCTGGCTGGGCTACCGCAACCTGGGCGCCTCCTGGCTGTGGCTGGAGCTGATCCAGTACTACGGCGACGCCCCTGCTCGCGCCCAAACTGGCTACGGCCTTGCCTACGAGTACTTCGACCACATGCTGCGGCTGGATCCCAATTTCTTCTTAGGCTACCGCCTCTCCAGCTTGGTGTTGGCCTATCGGGCTGGCCAGCCGGAAAAAGCCGTCGAGATTTTGGATCGCGGCCTGCAGCAGTTTAACCCCCAAAACAACCCCGATGCCTGGCGGCTCTACGTGGATCGCGCCCTGATCAACTTCATGTTTTTGGGGGATGCGGAAGCGGGCCGCCGCGACTACTACCAAGCCGCCGCCTGGCGGGAACAGGTGGGCTTGCCCGGTGACGATTTTCGCCAACTGGGGGACAACATCGCCCGCAGCCCCCTCAGCCGCCGCTCCCGCTTCGATGTCTGGCTAAGCGTGTTTAACGCCACCAGCGACCGGGATACCCGCCAGTTTGTTCTGGAACAACTGACCCAATTGGGGACGGTGCTGCGCACGTTGCCCACGGGCGAGATCGAGATTCTCCCGCCGCCTCTGCCCAGTGGACTTGAGGAAGAGCCCTACCGCTTGCGCCTGTGATTCCAATCCAGTGACGCACTCCCGACCCTCATCTTCGTTGAGTCAACACAACATGGCTTACAGCACGCTGCGCGAACCGATAGCGTACGGGCTTCACGCTTCCCAGACTTGTTGGTACAGAGGTCTCAGCGTGCTGCCACCGTGCCACCCGCGGCGGGAACCAGTCAGGGAAACTCTTTAACGTAAGGTGCGGAATTCCCTACCGTCTATACGGTGGGGATGGATAGCACCCTCTGACTGATTCTGGATGTATTGC
>NZ_JANSIQ010000020.1:0-45896 GCF_047502685.1 Synechococcus sp. OH20
TGCCCACCCCACCGACGCTGTGAGGGTGGTCGCTCGGGTTTTTCTCCATCTGGTATGTAGCATTCCTGGTTGCGGTAATCTGATGTTCGCCTTGATCCCCTCATTTCCTGACCGCATTGCCCAAGCTGTTGCCGCTCTTCTTGCCGGCGGGCCGTCGGTGAACATGACTGCGAAAGGCAAGGGATCCCTGTTTTTAGCTGCCGCCTTGTTTGGGGTGAGCGTTGCCGTGCAGGGGTTGAGAGCACAAACTCTGGGGAGACCGACGCCGGAAGCTCTAGAAGACTCGGTTGAGGGGAATGTTGCTCCTGTTCTGCTTGCAGAAGCGGCCTCACCCTCGCAGACCGGCCCCACCTCTGCCCGCACAGGCTCCTTTCGTGTTGGCAACCGCACCCCCCATCCGGTGCGGGTGGTGATCTTGATGCGCAGCGGCGGGCGGCTGCTCAACCCAGAAACGGCCCACTGGGATTTTGCGCCCGGAGAAGGCGGTAGCGAAGGATTGGTGCTGAGCTTGGGGGAAGAGCCGCTGCAGATCGGCCCCGGAGACATTGTGGTGGCTTTTGTCCTCGATGGAACCCGCCGCTACTGGGGGCCGAACGTGGTGGGAGAGTCTCTGGCCCCGTTTTGGAATGAGGAGAGCGGCTCCTGGTCGATGATCCTGCAGCCTTAGGGCAGTCTCCAAGCTACAGGTGGCTGCGCAGTTTGTAGCTCTCTAGGGTGTTGGCCAGCAGCATCGCTACCGTCATGGGTCCCACACCACCCGGCACGGGCGTGATGGCGGCGGCCCACTCCTTGACTGCCGCGTAATCCACATCTCCCACCAATTGCTCAGATCCGTCGGGGCCCTGGATACGGTTGATGCCTACATCGACGACCACGGCTCCCGGTTTTACCATCTCTGCCTTGAGCAAGTGGGGGCGACCGACGGCCATCACCACAATGTCGGCGGCGCGGGTTACTTCGGCTAAGTCGGGGGTGCGGGAATGGGCCAGGGTAACGGTGGCATCGGCAGCCAACAACATCAGGCTCAGGGGCTTGCCCACCAGGATGCTGCGACCGACCACCACCGCCTTTCGTCCGGCAATCGGGATCCCTTCCGCTTGCAACAGGCGCATCACGCCCAGGGGGGTACAACTGCGCAGCCCGGGCTCGCCGCGCAGCAGCCGGCCCAGGTTGAGGGGGTGAAGCCCGTCCACGTCTTTGTCGGGGTCGATGGCCAGAAGGGGCGGGATGGGATCCCAGCCGGGGGGTAAGGGCAGTTGCACGAGGATGCCATCGACGCGCTCGTCCTGGTTGAGTTGGGCGATGGCGTCGAGCAGGTAGGCGGGGGAGTCTTGGGCGGAAAAATGGCGGCCAAAGGAGGCGATGCCCACCCGCTCACAGGCCCGCTCTTTGCCGCGCACGTAAGCTGCACTGGCGGGATCCTCCCCAACCCGCAGCACCGCCAATCCCGGCGGACGCCCCACCCGCGGCAGCCAAGCCTGCACTTGGGCGGCCATCTCCGCTTGCAGGCGGGCGGCCAAGGCTTTGCCATCCAAGATCTTGGCGGACATAGAGGGCGCCCCAAGAGATCTTGACAACTTGACCATCTTCAGGGGCGCCGCCCCCTTCGTCAAGTCTTGCCGCCGTTGAGAAACAGCAGCACGGCCACCTGGGGCCTTTGCCCAGTTTTTTGGGCTGCCCCATTCCCCCCGGCTCTAGAACTCGCGCGACTCTTCTTCGCCGGGCCCTAACTCCTCAATGAGGATCTCCACCTGCTGCCGCTTTTCCTCCAAAAACTGGGCGCAGCGCTTTAGGGTCTGGGCGGCCTGCTGGAAGCGCTCCACCACCTCTGCCAGATCCAGCTCTCCCGATTCGATCTGGGCGATCAGACTTTCCACTTCGGCGATGGCTGCTTCGTAGCGCCAGGGATCCTCACGTTTGCGGCGGCTCATGGCTCTCCTCCACTCGGGCCCAGAGGCTTCCCGAGGCCAGTTGTATCCTCAGCCGGGTCTGCGGCGGTAGGTGGTGGGTGCGAACCAGGGATCCCCGTTCGTCCCGCACCAGGGCATAGCCCCGCCTGAGGACGGCGGCAGGGTCGAGGGCTTGCAGGTGCTCCTGGAGGGCCTGTTGGCGCTGTTGGTGATGGTGAAAGCGGTGGCGCACCGCCTGCACTAGGCGCTGCTGCCGTTGGGTCAAGCTCTCCTGCGCCTGTTGCAGCAGCCGCTCCGGATGGATTTGGGCGAGATGGCGCTGGGTGTGCTGGAAGCGCCGCTGTGCCCTCTCCAAAGCCTGCAGCGTGCGTTCGATCAACTTCTGACGCAACTGGGATCCCTGGCGCTGCAATTCCCGCAGATCGGGCACGATCCGCTCGGCCGCCGCTGTGGGGGTGTGGGCCGCGTAGTCGGCCGCGTAGTCCGCCAAGGTCTCGTCCCGCTGGTGGCCGATCCCCGTCACCACCGGAATAGGGCACTCGGCAATGGCCCGCACCACCCGCTCATCGTCGAAGCAAGCCAAATCCTCGCCGGATCCACCCCCTCGAGCAATCAGCAGCACTTCCGCCCGCCCATCCTGTTCCACCCGGCGAATGGCCCGCACAATCGACTCCGGGGCCGCTTCCCCTTGCACCTGGGCCGGCGAAAACAGCACCCGCAGCCCGGGGTAGCGCTGGTTGAGGGTGCGGCGGATATCGCCCCAGCCGGCGGCGTCGGGAGAGCTGACGACGGCAATGCACTGAGGGTGGGTAGGTAGAGGCCGCTGGTTGTCGAACAGGCCCTCGGCAGCCAGGCGGGCCTTGAGCTGCTGCAAGCGCCACGCCAACGGCCCCTCGCCCGCCGGCAGCAGTTGCCAGATAACGAGGCGATAGTAGCTGCCGCCGCTGTAGATGCCGATTTGCCCCAGCGCAAGCACCTGTTGCCCCACTTCCGGCCAGAAGCTGAGCCTGGAAGTTTGGCTCCGCCAGATCACCCCCTTGAGGACATCGCCGCTTTCCGGATCCACCAAGGTCAGAAACAGGTGGCCGTTGCGGTTGCGCTGGCAACTGGAGACTTCTCCAACCACCCACAGCCTGGCCAAGTAGGGATCCCCGGCCAGCAGCGACTTCAAGTAGCCGGACACTCCCCCCACCGAGAGGAGAGGGACTTCCTCGGCAGGAAAGGATTCTGTCCCGAAGTCGAGGCCATCAAAGGCCAGAGCCATTGCTTGCGGATCCAGATCGCGCATACGGCGCTTCCCCATGGGAATGCTCGGGATCCCATCTAGAATAGGCGACGACAGGACGAGAGAGGAGGTGAGCTGCGGTGACCTTCGCCCATTGGCTGGGGCTGGCAGCGCTGCTGGGCCTGTTGGTTCTGCTCTGGCAGATCCGGCAGATCCTGCTATTGGTGTTTGCGGCCATCGTCTTGGCAGTAGCTTTGGACACCCTGGCCCAGATCCCGCAGCGCTACGGCTTTCGCCGCGGCCCCTCGCTCCTCATCACCGGTTTGACGGTTCTGGTGGGGGCGATTCTGGTGGGGCTGATCGTAGTGCCTCCCCTGGCGGATCAGTTGCGGCGGCTGTTTACCGATGGGGTGCCCGCCGGGATCGTGCAGGCGCAGCGGCTATTTGAGAGCCTCATCCTCTCGTTGCCGACGGATATCGAGCTGCCGACGCTGCGGGAGTTGGCCAATAGCCTCGTGCCCCAGGCCACTGAGTTGGTGCGCCAGGTGCGGGACTTTTTCTCCCAGTCCTTCACCGCCTTCTTTGCCACCCTGCTCAATCTGTTGTTTGTCATCATCCTCACCATCCTGCTGTTGGTGGATCCCCAGGCCTACAGCCGCGCCTTTGTCTCGGTTTTCCCCGCCTTTTACCGCCCCCGCGTCCGCTACATCCTCAAGCGCTGCGAGCTGGCGCTGCGAGGGTGGCTGGTGGGGATCCTCTTCACCAGCAGCCTGGTGATGCTGCTGAGCGGCATTGGGCTGTGGATTTTGGGCGTGCCTTTAATCTTGGCCAATGCCGTGCTGGCGGGACTGTTTAATTTCATCCCCAACATCGGCCCCACCTTGAGCGTGGTCGCCCCCATGCTGGTGGCCCTCACCGATGCCCCCTGGAAATCGCTGGCGGTGCTGGGGCTCTACATCTTCATCCAACAGTTGGAAAGCAGCGTCTTCACCCCCATCGTCATGTCGCGGCAGGTGTCGCTTTTGCCGGCTCTGACTTTGGTGGCCCAAATTACCTCGGCCTTTTTCTTCGGGGTGCTGGGCCTGTTTTTGGCTGTGCCCTTGGCAGCCATCCTGCAGGTGTGGATCCAAGAGGTGCTGATTCGGGATGTGTTGGATCCTTGGCAGGGATCCCGGACGCTCCCCTTGCTCAGATTGGAGAGCAGGGCAGACCAGAGCTCCACCCATCTGCCGGACTCCGCCTCGCTACCGCAATCGGCGCCAACAGATTGAAGCAACCCAGATGCCTGCTGCGGACTTTGGCCAGAAAAAATGGGGCTCAGCTCTGGCCGAAACTGTCTTGGCGTAACAAAATATTAAGGGCAGCACTTGCATTGGGATCCCTTGCGGGGCAGGCTGTTGCTGGCCCACGACCGACATTTGCCAGATATTTAGGGACACATAGCCATGTACAACAATCGTCGCGGTTTTCTTCGCTGGTTGGCTCTCGGTTTCGGCTCGCTGGCGGGTTTGTTACCGGCCTTGGCCCGGCGCCGTTTTGCCCTTGCCCGGGAAACCAAGGCTCCTGAACCAGAGTTTGTGAAAGTGGCCAACCTCGCCGATTTCAAAGATGGCCCCTTCAAAGTGGAAAACGCCTTTGGAAAGAACACCGCCACCCTCTGGTTGGTCAAGGATCCCCAAAAAGAAGACTCTTTCCTGGCTCTGGATGCCGCTTGTCCCCATGCCGGGTGTGACGTGGACTGGCGGGGGGAGAACTTTGTCTGCCCTTGTCATGGCTCGGCCTTTGCTGTCGATGGCAGCCGTACCCGGGGCCCGGCCAAGGCCGACCTGACCGCTTACAAAGTTAAGGTGGAGAAGGAGGAGATTTTCGTAGCCAAAAGCCAATCCTAGGCGGGTAGCCAGCTTTCTGCAAAAGCAGGTAATGGGCTGAGCCAATGAGGCCACCCAGGGAGCGTTGCTACTTGCGCTATTTGTTTGTCTCCACCCCCGTTGGCCCGCTCGGATCGGGGGCTGGCGGCGGCGTGGAGCTCAATCTTGCCAACCTGACCCGTGTCTTGCTGCAGATGGGATCCCAGGTGCGGGTGTTGGCCCCCGAGGGATCCCAAATCGACGCATTGCCGGTGGAGGTGATCGAGGCGGTAACCGGCCTTCCCCCGACCTATGCGCAAAGCCAGCGCCGCGACCAGCCGGTTCAGATCCACACCCCCTCTCTGCTGGCCAATCTGTGGCAGCGGGCTGCCCAACTGCAAGACCAGTTCGATCTGATTGTGAACTGGAGCTACGATTGGCTGTCGTTTTATTTGACGGATTTTTTCCGCACCCCGGTGGCCCACATCGTCAGCATGGGATCCCTCAGCGACGCCGTCGATCAGGCCTTGGAGCACATTGCGCAGACCTACCCTGGCCGGCTGGCGGTGCACTCGCGGGCGCAAGCCCAGACCTTTGCCTTTGCCCGCGCCCAGATGGCGGCAGGTCGGGATCCCTTTGTCTATCTGCCCTGCGGCGTTGATCTCAGCCGCTACGACTTTGTGCCCGAAGGGAACGGATCCCTGTGTTGGATTGGCCGCATTGCTCCGGAAAAGGGCCTGGAAGACTGTGCTGCCCTGGCCGAGAAGACGGGAAGATCGGTGGTGCTCCTGGGCCACCTGCAAGAGCCAAGCTACTGGCAGCAGATCCAGGAACAGTACCCACAGGCCCAACTGGATTACCGAGGGTTTCTGCCCACATCGCAAATGCAGCGAATTTTAGGTCAATGCTCCGCCTTGGTCATGACCCCCAAGTGGGTGGAAGCCTTTGGCCTGGTGGCAGTGGAGGCTTTGGCTTGTGGCGTGCCGGTGATCACCTACCGGCGCGGGGGCCCGGCGGAAATCGTTGGCAATGGCGAAACCGGCTGGGTGGTGGATCCAGACGACGTGGCGGCCTTGGCCAGGGCTGTAGAAAACTTGGATCGCATCGACCGCAGCCGCTGCCGACACCATGCAGAACAGCGCTATTCCCTGCAGGCCATGGCGGAGCGGTTTTTGGCCTGGAGCGAGGCAATTGGCCGGGATCCCATCTGGGCAGCCCGCGAGGGAGGAGACAGGCAATGGTACTATTAACTTGATTCTGGCAATCTGCGCCAGACGCGCAGCCCAACGACGCGAACATTTTGACTTACGACAGGGAAACCACCATGACGACTGGGAAAGGATCTGTTGCGCTGGTGCGATCAGAGGTTCGTCGGCGGTCACAGGTTCTGGGAACGCAGGTGATCAGCCAGGTCAATGCGGCCCGGCTCGGAGTAGTTAGCGAAGTTTGGGCAGATCTGGAAGCCAAGCAAGTGCTGGTGCTGGGGGTGCTGGAGAAAGCCTTTGCCGGATCCCCACGGTTGCTGGAGCTGCGGCAGGTAACGGCCTTGGGCCAGGATGCCATCCTCGTCCCCAACGATGAGGTTTTCGACGACTTGGATTTGGAAGGCCTGAGCCGGGTGGTTGGCAGCGAGGTGGTTACGGAAGAAGGGATCCGCCTCGGCAAGGTCAAAGATTTTCAATTTAACTCCGTCTCCGGCCTGATCACGGGTTTAATCCTCTCCAACCTTGGCCTCACCTTTTTGCCCGGCTTTATCCTCAGCACCTATTTGCTTCCGGCTAATGAGATCGTCTCGGTTGGCGGCGAGCGCCTCATTGTTGCCGATGGCGCCGAAACCCGCCTGACCCAACTGGCCAAGGGAATCTTGGAAACCCTGGGACTCGGCAAGCCTCCTTGGGAATCCGGAGTCAGTCCTGCCCCTGCCCTGCCCAGGGCTGTCGATGACTACTCTGCCGTCGAGGAAAACTACGAGTACGACGAGGAAGGCGAACAAGAAGACGATTACGCCGAAGAAGAGCCCGAACTCCAGGGCGAAGCAGGGTCTCCCCGTCGGCCCGAGCCGCCTCCTGTCTCTGAACAACCGGAATGGGAGCAAGAGTACGCCAAAGAGGAAGCTCCTCCTTCTCCTCCCGAGCCCACTCCTCCCCCCTCTACGCCCACGGATATCGACCCCTGGGAAGACAAGTCCGGCGAGCCCACCTGATGGCGGAGCGTATCCCATCCCCAACGGATGCGACGCCTGGGGCGTTGAGGTCTATCCCGGCAGGGCAGGATCGGCCTCGGCTAAAAAGCGCAAAGCCACCGATAAAAAAGCTTGCGGCGCTTCGATGTGGGGGAAAGCAGCTCCCGGCAATCGGTAAACCGGCACCTCTGGCCGCAGAGCGCGATACCGCTCCACCTGCTCAAGGCCGGTAAGGCGGTTCTGTTCCCCCCAAACCAAAGCCATGGGTTTGGCCACAACGCGAAAGTCGTCTTGAATGGGCAAATTGAGTTTGCCGGTCAAAAAAGAACGGGGAGCAAATTGGGCCCCCGCCTGGTGAGCCGCCTGATAGTAGTAATCCACCACCGCCTCCTCCAGAGCATACCCCGGCGAGAACAGGCTCTGCTCCGTAAACAGACGTATATTCCAGGGGGCGGTGATGCCGTTGTAAAAGGCTAACCCCAACACAGGCAGGCTGAGGAAGCCGTAGAGGGCCTCGGCCAAAGGGATCCCCAGCGCCGGGGGGATAAGGCTGTTGTCTCCCAGGGGGGCGATGAGCAGCAGCTTCTGCCACTGCTGAGGTTGCAGCCGGGCCGAGCGCAGCACAAATCCTGCCGAGAGGGAATTGGCGATGGCGTGGCAGGGCCGCCCGATCACCTGCCGAACAAAATCCCCGATCAGCTCGGCGTAGAGATAACCGGTGTACTCCAGATCGGGGCGCTCCGAGTTGCCCCAACCCAACCAATCCAAAGCATAAACCTGATAGTGCTGGCTCAGCTCCGCCATGATGGCGCGGAACTCGTAGCTGGAAGAGCCAGCCCCGATGCCGTGCAGCAGCAACAAGGGCTGGCCGGATCCCGCCACTTTGTAAAACAGGCGATGGCCCCGCCAAAAGTGGTGCCTCTCCTCTCCCGGCAACAGGCTGGGCAAAGGCTGGGTGCGAGAAGCAATCCAGGCGTTGAGAACGGCCAGGGCGCCCACCCCGCCGGCTGCAACCCAAAGACCGGTCTTGAAAACTTGGCTCAGCTCCTTCATGAGCAGCAACCCCCGCCGGGGATCCTACTTTTTCTTGAGGCGGTAGGTGATGCGCCCTTTGTTGAGGTCATAAGGGCTGAGCTCCACCTTGACCCGATCTCCGGGCAGGATCTTGATGTAGTTACGGCGAATCTTGCCGGAGATATGAGCGAGCACGTTGAAGCCGTTATCCAGATCCACCCGGAACATGGCGTTGGGCAGGGACTCTGTGACGACCCCTTCCATTTCAATGGCATCTTCCTTAGACAAGGAGACCTCCCAAAAAACGACACAGTGAGCAACGCACTCCTCACAGCCGCGACGACACGCGCTGTTAAGAAGTGAAAAAATACTCCACCTCTTCTATCCTAGCTGTTGCAGTCCTTCACTAGGGGATCCTTCAGCTAGAAACCGCAGGAGCCCGTCCCTATACCGTCTCGACCCCTCCCCCCCTATACGGGGAGAGAGGGGCCCGGGCTGTTGGCTTGCCAACTGCAGGGCTACCCAAAGCCCGCTCCGTATCGGGGTTGGTTAGTTTAGGACTGAAAAGGCGTGCGATCGGTCAAAATCTCTGCTCCCGATTCGGTGACCAAGACCGTGTGCTCGAACTGAGCCGACCAAGCGCCATCCACCGTAACCACCGTCCACCCATCCGACAACACTCGGGTGGCCTCTCCTCCTGCATTCACCATGGGCTCAATGGCCACGGTCATGCCGGAGCGCAGCTTGGGATTGGGCAGATCGCGGGTGCGATAGTTGGGGAATTGCGGCTCTTCGTGCAGGTTGCGCCCCACCCCGTGACCGACATACTGCTTCACCACAGAATAGCCCCGCCCCTCGATGTAATCTTCAATGGCACCCGAAACATCCTGCAGCCAGACGCCGTGGCGCACCTGGTCGATGCCCGTCTGCAAGGCTTTGGCCGCAGTATCGATCAGATCCCGGGCTGCATCGCTCAGGGGTTCTAGGCCGATGCTGAGGCAAGAATCCGCATGCCAGCCCTCCACAACGGCGCCGAAATCCACCTTGACCACATCTCCCGGCTGCACCACTTTGCGGGGACTGGGGATCCCGTGCACCACCTCGTGGTTAATGCTGACACAGACGCAGGCCGGGAAGCCGTAGTAGCCTTTGAAGCTGGGCAGAGCGTTCAGTTCGGCCACCCGTCGCTCGGCGTAGGCATCGATATCTGCCGTCGTCCAGCCCGGCTCTAAGCGCTCGGCGATCTCCTGCAACACTTGGGCCACCACCCGCCCGGCCCGCCGCATTTTTTCCACTTCGCGGCGAGATTTGATCTCGATGAGCTGCATGCCCCGCCGCTGCTTCTCAGCTCCTGGTCTGATCACGCTGTCCTCCTGAAGCCGTCCAAAAGAGCCTGCAGATGTTCTTGTACGGATTCCATCGGCTGGTTGCCGTTGACTCGCTGCAAGCGCCCCTTGGCCGCATAAAAATCGATCAGGGGAGCCGTCTGCTGCCGATAGACCTCCAAACGCTTGAGAATCACCGAGGGATCCGCATCATCGCTGCGCCCCTGTTCCTTGCCCCGGGCCAACAGACGGGCCACCACCACTTCGTCCGGCACATCCAAGTTGAGGACGCAGTCGTAATCTTGCCCCAGCTCGCGCAGCAGCTCTTCCAGGGCTTCCGCCTGGGCTAGGGTGCGAGGAAATCCGTCCAGGATCCAACCCTGCTCTGGAGACTGCTGCAACTGGCCTCTGACCATCCCGATCAACACCTCATCGGGCACCAGCTCTCCCGCGTCCATGTATACTTTGGCCTGGCATCCCAGCGGGGTCTGGGCCTTCACCTCTGCCCGCAGCAGATCGCCTGTGGAAATTTTGGGCGTGTGGTAGATGGCCGCCAGCCGCTCCGCCTGTGTACCCTTGCCCGCCCCCGGCGGCCCCAAAAAGATCAACCTCGGCACTACTGCTTGACCATCCCTTCGTAGCGTTGTGAGATGACATAGGTCTGGATTTGTTTGGAGGTCTCGATCGCCACCCCCACCAAAATCAGCAGCGAAGTCGCCCCCAAACCTTGGAAAGTGGTGATGCCGGTCGCCCGCTCCACCGTCGTCGGGATGATGGCCACCGCACACAAGAATAGGGCTCCCAGCAGCGTCAGCCGGTTGAGGATCCCTTCGATGTATTCAGCCGTAGCCTTGCCCGGTCGCACCCCTGGAATACTGGCCCCCATCTTCTTCAAGTTTTGCGCCAGATCCACCGGGTTGATGATCAAGGAAGCATAGAAGTAGCTGAAGAAAAGGATCAGCACGAAATAGAAGGGAATGTAAAACCAGGAGGTGGGAGATAAAAAGTTGGCCACCTGCACCAACGTTAGGTTCTGGGTGTACTGAGCCAAAGCCAAGGGCAGAGACATCACCGAGTAGGCGAAGATGATCGGCATCACCCCCCCTTGGTTTAGCCGCAGGGGCAGGTAGCTCTTCTGCTCGCGGAATAGTTTGTTGCCCACCTGGCGCTTGGCGTAGACGATCGGGATCTTGCGGCTGCCCTCTTGGACAAAGACAATACCGACAATGGTGGCCAAAAAGATAGCCGTCAACAGCAAGATGCCGCCGATGGTGCTGCTATCGGCGCGGGCCAAGCTGATGGTCTGGCCCAGGGCGCGGGGCAGCGTGGCCACGATGTTGACAAAGATCAGCAGCGACGGGCCACTGCCCACCCCCTTTTCCGTGATCATTTCCCCCAACCACATGACGAACATGGATCCCGCCGCCAGAGCCAAGGTGGTGGAGGCCATAAAGGCCAGCTCATTGTTGGTGTTGGCAAACTCCCGCACCCAGAAGGAGATGCCGATGCCCTGGATGATGGCCCAAATCAAAGTAACGTAGCGGGTGTACTGAGAAATCTGTCGCCGCCCCTGTTCTCCCTCGTTTTTCTGCAGGTTCTCCAGGGCCGGAATGGCCGAGACCAGCAGTTGCATGATGATGGAAGCGTTGATGAAGGGCAGGATCCCAAGGGCGAAGATCCCGAGGGCAGAGATACCGCCTCCGGAGAAGATATCCAGAAAGCCGAACACTGGGCTGTTGGCGGCCTCGGCGGCAAAGCGGGCCCGGTCAATGCTGGGGATCGGAATGTAGATGCCCAGCCGCACCAACAACAACAGTCCTAGGGTCAGCAACAGACGGCTGCGCAGGCCAGAGGCCATCGCCATCTGCATGAAGGTCTCTTGGGCGGAGGGAGCAGAGCCTCGTGTGTCAGCCATAGGTAAAGAAAACCTCGCAGGAGCAAAGGGCCAGGTGAGCTACTTACCACTCTACGCTTCCGCTGGGGAAGTCGGCAAAATGAAATGCTGCCAACCTCGGCCCATCTAGGAGCCGGCGGCTTGGGATCCCACAAGCTCGACCCGGCCGCCGGCTGCCTCGATCTTGGCTTGGGCTGAGGGGGTGATGGCAGCCGCCCTGATCGTCAGGGGCACGCCGATTTCCCCATCTCCCAAGATCTTCAGCGGGCCATCGTTGGTGGTCACGATCCCCCGTTCCATCAGACTTTCCAGGCTAACCTCGCTGCCGGCAGGCAGCTCTGTCAAGGCGCGCAGGTTGATCAGCGTGTACTCCAGACGCCGGGTGTAGCGGGGGAAATGTTTAAGCTTGGGCAAACGCCGATAAAGAGGGGTCTGGCCGCCTTCAAAGCCGGGTCGCGTGCTGCCTCCCTTGCGGGCCTTCTGCCCTCGCATCCCCTTGCCACAGGAGGCTCCCTGCCCGGCAGCAACGCCACGGCCCAGGCGCCGCCGCCGCCGCCTCGAACCTGCTTGAGGTCGAATGTCTTCCAGTCGCATGGCTTCCAGCTCCCTTGCTCTATATCATGGGTTCATCACTTGCTGAATAGGCGGCGCACATCGATATCTCGATCTTGAGCCACCTGTTCAAAGGTTCGCATCCGCCGCAGCGCATCAATGGTGGCACGGGCATTGTTGAGGGGGTTGCTGGATCCCAGTTGCTTGGCCAAGCTGTTGCGTACACCTGCCAACTCCAGAACGGTGCGCACCGCTCCCCCGGCGATGACGCCTGTGCCGGGAGCTGCTGGCATCACCAAGACGGCGGCACCGCCACCTGCCCCCCGCATGGGATGGGGGACGGACAATCCTTTGGTGAGGGGAACTTCAATGAGGTGCTTTTTGCCGTCCACCACTCCCTTGCGCACGGCCCCGATCACGTCGTTGGCTTTGCCCACGCCGACTCCAACTTGGCCGCGCTCGTTGCCGACCACCACCACCGCGCGAAAGCTCAGTTTTTTGCCGCCCTTGACCACCTTGGTGACGCGCCGAATCTGGATAACCCGTTCTTGCCACTCGGTGGGTTGCTCTTCGCGGCTTTTTTTGCTTCTGCGACGTTCTCTCTGCTCAGCCATGTGCCTTTTCCTCAGTAGCTAGAACTGTAACCCCGCCTCTCGGGCAGCCTCTGCCAGCGCTTGAACGCGCCCGTGATAAAGCTTGCCCCCCCGATCGAAAACCACGCGAGAAATACCCATTTGCAAGGCCCGCTCGGCAACTGAGCGGCCCACCAAGGCAGCCGCCTCTTGGGTGGCCGTCCCGGTCTCTTTGAATTTTTCGCGCAGCTCCGTGTCCAGGGTGGAGGCAGAGGTTAGGGTATGCTGAGCTACATCGTCGATCACCTGGGCGTAGATGTGTCGATGGGAGCGAAACACAGCCAGGCGAGGCCGCTCGGCAGTGCCAAAGACCTTGCGGCGAATGCGGCGATGGCGACGTTGGGTGGTGATTTTGCGGTTGGTTTTCATAGGCTATTTACTTCTTGGCTTTGCCCGATTTACCTGCCTTACGGCGAACTTGTTCTCCCAGATAACGGATCCCTTTTCCCTTGTAGGGCTCTGGGGGCCGGACGGCCCGAATGCGGGCGGCAGTGTTGCCCACCAGTTCTTTATCCATACCTGAGACGACAACGATGTTGTTTCCTTCAACGGCCATTTGGATGCCGGGGGGAAAGGGGATCTCCACCGGGTGGCTGTAGCCGACGTTCAGGATTAACTTGCTGCCTTGGGTGGAAGCGCGGTAACCGACACCTACCAGCTCCAGCCGCCGCTCAAATCCCTTCGATACCCCATCTACCATGTTGGCCACCAGGGTGCGGCAGAGGCCGTGCAGTTGGCGGGCGGGACGGGAATCGTTGAGCCGGCTGACCGTGAGCATCTGAGCGTCTTGCCGGACGGTGATCAGGGGAGGCAAACTGCGGGACAGTTGTCCTTTCGGGCCTTTCACCGCAATGTGCTGGCCGTCGATCTGGATCTCCACCTTGGCAGGAAGGGCGATGGGGCGTCTACCGATGCGAGACATGGGAAAAACTCCTGACAAGAGAAAACTGAGAACCTAGTAGACAAAACAGAGTACTTCGCCACCAATGCCCTGTTTGCGAGCCTCCCGATCGGTCATGATGCCGTTGGAAGTAGAGATGATGGCAATCCCAATTCCGCCCAATACGCGGGGCAGCTCTTTGTGGCTGCGGTAAACCCGCAGGCCCGGTCGGCTCACTCGCTTTAAGCCGTTGATGATGGGCCTGCAGTTGCGCCCTTTGCCTTTATACTTCAACCGCAACACCACGCGGGCTTGGATCCCTTCTCCTTCCTCTTTCCATTCGCTGACGAACCCTTCTTCATGAAGAACGCGAGCGATGCTGCGGGTCATGCGCGTGGCCGGAACTGCCACCGACTCGTGCCGAGCCAGGGTGGCATTGCGAATGCGGGTGAGCATGTCGGCGATCGTGTCGTTGGTGTGGGCCATCGGTGGGTCAGTGCTCCTCGGAAGATCGATCAAGAAAACTCAGGATAGGCAAACCTAAGAAGCAAAGGGCATGCCAAACGCCTTGAGCAGGGCACGGCCTTCTTCATCGGTTTTAGCAGTGGTCACGATGGAGATATCCATACCTCGCAGCTGATCTACAGAGTCGTAGTTAATTTCCGGAAAGATCAGTTGTTCACGAATGCCAAGGGTGTAGTTGCCGCGTCCGTCGAAGGCTTTGGGGCTGATGCCGCGGAAGTCGCGGATACGGGGCAGGGCAACATTGATCAAGCGATCCAAAAATGCATACATGCGCTCCCGCCTTAGGGTTACCATCAGGCCAACCGGCATGCCCTTGCGGATTTTGAAGCTGGCGATGGCCTTTCTGGCGCGGGTGATCACCGGACGCTGGCCGGTGATGGCGCTGATCTCGGCAATGGAGGACTCCAGAGCTTTGGCATTTTGGGAGGCTTCCCCTAAGCCGCGGTTGATGACGATCTTCTCCAGGCGGGGCACCTGATGGATGTTGGTGTAGCCCAACTCTTTTTGTAGCTTGGGGACGATGACAGTGTTGTAGTGGATTTGCAGGCGTTGCGGCATGGTGGCTTCTCCTTTTGGCTCTGGGCTGGGTCAGAGCCCTAGTCAACTTCAAGGGACACTTAGTCGAGGATCTCGCCTGTTTTCTTGAGGACACGGACTTTGCGGCCATCGGCGGTGATTTGATAGCGGATGCGGCTGGCCACCTCTTGCTTCTTGGAATAGAGCATCACCTTGCAGGCGTGGATCGGGGCTTCTTTGGTCTCAATTCGGCCACTTTCCCCTTCTCGCTGCGGCTTGCGGTGGTAGGTGACGATGTTGACTCCTTCCACCACAACCATGTTGCGCTCGGGAAAAACCCGCAGCACCTCGCCGATTTTGCCTTTGTCATCGCCGGAGATCACCTGCACGGTATCCCCCTGCTTGATGCGCATTTTGTAGCGCAGGCTGTTGCGGTGCTTGCGAATGCCGGGTTGCCGGATTAAGCGCCGAATTTGGCTGGGCTTGAGGGGGCGGGCCATCTAGAGTACCTCCGGAGCAAGGGAGATGATCTTGGTGAAGTTTTTCTCCCGCAGCTCGCGAGCCACAGGGCCGAAAACACGAGTCCCACGGGGGTTACCGTCGTTGTTGATGATCACGGCGGCGTTGTCGTCGAAGCGGATGCACATGCCGTCAGGGCGACGTACGGTATCGACGGTGCGGATGACCACGGCCTTGACGACGTCAGATTTTTTGACGGGCATGTTGGGCAGGGCATCTTTGACGACGCCGATAATCACATCGCCCAAGCTGGCGTAGCGGCGGCCACTGCTGCCCAACACGCGAATACACATCATCTTGCGGGCGCCGGTGTTATCGGCAACCGTCAGCATGGTTTGCTGCTGAATCATAGTTTCTTCACCTCCCGTAAGATTTCGGCCACTTGCCAACGCTTGGTGCGGCTGAGGGGACGGGTTTCGGTGATGCGCACCAGATCCCCTTCTTGGCAGCGGTTCTCCTCGTCGTGGGCTTTAAACTTTTTGGTTTTGACGACGATTTTGCCGTATTTGGGGTGGGCAACCCGGTTTTCCACGGCAACAACCACCGTCTTTTGCATCTTGTTGCTGACAACAACGCCGATCTTTTCGCGAGCAGGCATTACTCCTCCTTCTGGGTCTGAGTTGAGGGCAAGAACTTGCCGCGTTTGCGCTCGGATTCAACGGTCAGCAGTTGAGCCAGCTTGTGTTTGCGCAGGCGAATGAGGTGGGGCTGGTTCAACTGCCGCGTGGCCTGCTGCAAACGCAGCTCGAACAACTCTTTTTTGACGGCGTAGATCTCCTGGCTCAGTTCCTCGTCCGATAGGGCACGGGCATCGGCAATTTTGGGCATGGGCATGGTTGACTCTCCTCCCTCAGGTAGGGCTAGCTACCGGTTCTGGGGTTTCCGGAACTGCTTCCTGGGCAGGTTCCGGCTTCTCAAAGTCGGCTTTGGTTACAAACTTGACTTTGATCGGCAGCTTTTGGGCGGCCAGGCGCATGGCCTCTCGAGCCGTGGCTTCAGGCACTCCTCCCATCTCAAAGAGGATGCGGCCTGGCTTGACGACGCAAACCCAATACTCGGGGTTGCCTTTGCCGGATCCCATGCGGGTTTCGGCAGGCCGTTGGGTAACAGGCTTGTCGGGAAAGATGCGGATCCAGATTTGGCCGCCTCGCCGGACGTAGCGCGTCATGGCCCGACGGCTGGCTTCGATCTGCCGAGCCGTAATCCAGGCGGGTTCTAGGGCCACAAGGCCGTATTCCCCAAAGTTGATGCGGTTGCCGCGGGTCGCTTTGCCTTTCATGCGCCCGCGCTGTTGCTTACGGTATTTGGTGCGTTTGGGGCTTAACATAGCCGTTCCTCAATCATTGGCGAACCGATGGGATCCCTAGCCAACGCTCAAGTCTCTGCTGTTGCCGAGCGATCTTCAAAGGTGGGCCGCCGCCGCTGCTGCCGGCGTTTGGGCTGTTGCAGGGGAACCTTTTGTTCGGGACGTTCCTGCCCGGGCAGAACTTCTCCTTTAAAGACCCAAACTTTGACCCCGATGATGCCGAAGGTGGTGCGGGCGAGGTGCTCGGCGTAGTCGATGTCGGCCCGCAGGGTGTGCAAAGGGATCCGCCCCTCCCGCGTCCATTCGGTGCGGGCGATCTCGGCCCCGTTGAGGCGACCGGCAATTTGGATTTTGATCCCTTGTACACCGGCCCGCTGCGCCCGCTGGATGACCTGGCGCACGATGCGGCGAAAGGCAATCCGCCGTTCCAACTGTTGAGCAATGTTTTCCGCCAGCAAAGCTGCTTCGGCATCGGCACGGGTAACTTCCACAACGTTGATGCGGATGGTTCGTTCGCCGCCACCTCGTGAGCTCAGCTCTTTTTGTAGGCCTTGGCGCAAAGTCTCTAAGCCGGATCCTCCCCGACCCACCACCACCCCAGGGCGAGCAGCGCGGATCTCGAGGTCAATTTGATCCGCCTTACGCTCAATCTGGATGTCGGCCAGGCCGGCACTGCTCAACTGCTTGGTCAGGTAGGCGCGGATCTGATCGTCCTCCTGCAACAAGGCCGGGTAGCGGGCCGGATCGGCAAACCAGCGGCTGCGATGTTCTTTGATCACGCCGAGGCGGAAACCGGTGGGGTGGATCTTCTGTCCCATGGTGTTGTCGGTTGAGGGGTAGAGGTCTGGGAATAGGGAAGGTTAGGAAGTTGTTGCTGCTCCAGCTTCTTCTATGGGCCGGACGGCGATGGTGATGTGACAGGTGCGCTTGCGAATGGGGTAGGCCCGACCTTGAGCGCGGGGGCGAAACCGCTTCAGCACAGGCCCCTGATCGGCGTAGGCTTGGCTGATCACCAGATCCCGCGGATCCAGGCCGCTGTTGTGTTCCGCATTGGCCACCGCCGAGCGCAGCACCTTGCGCACCGGCTCACAAGCAGCGTAGGGCATGAACTCCAACAGGATCAGGGCGTCGGCATAGGTGCGCCCTCGGATCTGGTTCAGCACCCGCCGCACTTTGAAGGGGGACATGCGGATGTAGCGGGCTACCGCTTTAATATCCGATGATGAATCAGCCATAACGCTCTCCTACTAGATCGCTCTCCTTATCAGCCGCTCAGTTAACGGCGAGATGCTTTTTTGTCGCTACCCGCATGGCCGCGGAAGGTACGGGTGGGAACAAACTCGCCCAGCTTGTGGCCCACCATCTGATCGGTGATGTAGATGGGCACGTGTTGCTTGCCGTTGTGCACGGCAATGGTGTGGCCGATCATCACCGGCAGGATGGTGCTGGCCCGCGACCAGGTTTTGATCATGTGCTTCTCGTTGCGCTCATTCATCTTCTCCACCTTGAGAAGAAGCTTGGCATCCACAAAGGGGCCTTTTTTTAGCGAACGTCCCATAAGAACCTCGACAGTTTGACAAGCAATTCAGCCTCGAAAACGCTTGAGGATACGGATGGCCAGCAGATTGCTATTGAGCGGCTCTCCCACCTCTGTCGCGACGACCTCCACGACGGCGACCGCGCACGATGAACTTGTTGCTGGGCTTGTTGCGCTTACGAGTTTTGTAGCCCAGGGTGGGCTTGCCCCAAGGGGTGACAGGGGTACTGCGACCGATGGGTGCTTTTCCTTCCCCGCCGCCGTGGGGGTGATCGACGGGGTTCATCACCGAGCCACGCACGTGGGGACGGCGCCCCAACCAACGGCTGCGACCGGCCTTGCCCAGGCTGAGGTTGTTGTGGTCGACGTTGCCCAGTTGGCCGATGGTGGCGTAGCACTCGCCGCGGATCATGCGGACTTCGCCAGAGGGCAGCTTAAGGGAGACATATTTGCCCTCTCTGGCCACCACTTGAGCTCCAGCCCCGGCAGCGCGAACGATCTGCCCGCCGCGACCGGGATACAGCTCCACATTGTGAACCACCGTTCCCAACGGGATCCGCTCTAAAGGCATGGCATTGCCGATCTCAAAGGGGGCCTCAGGCCCGGCCATGATGGTGGATCCCACCTGTAGGTTACGGGGAGCGAGGATGTAGCGTTTCTCACCGTCTTTGTATTCCACCAGGCAGATGTGGGCACTGCGGTTGGGATCGTACTCCACGGTTTTGACGGTGGCCGGGATCCCGCGTTTGTCGCGGCGGAAGTCGATGATGCGATAAAGCCGCTTGTGGCCGCCGCCCCGGTGGCGGCAGGTGATGACGCCGCGGTTGTTGCGCCCTTTCTTGCGGTGAAGAAATTGCAGCAGAGACTTTTCCGGTCTGGGCCGCTTGCCGTTCTCGTCACGGGACAGCTCCTCGAAGTCAGAGACCGTCATGTGACGGGTGCTGGGGGTGTACGGTCGGAGAGTACGAATGCCCATGGCTCGGGTGGGGGTGGAGGACTAGGGGTAGCGGCTTAGTAACAAGGGATCAAAGGGTCTAGGTATCCGGGAAGAGGGTGATGGAATCTCCCTCGGCCAAGGTGACGATGGCTCGCTTGGGACGGGTGCGATAGCCAACAAAGCGACCCACCCGCCGTTGCTTGCGGGGCAGCTTTAGGGTGTTGACCGAGGTGACCCGCACTCCGAACATCTCCTCGACGGCGGCTCGGATGAGGGGCTTGGTGGCGGTGGGCATCACTTCAAAGACGTATTTGCGCTGTTCCATCAGGGCGGTTGCCTTTTCGGTGATGACGGGTCGCAACAAGATATCGGCCAGGATCCGCTTGCTCTCAGTCATCGTCTTCCTCCTCTGCTGCGGCTGTTTCGGCCTCTTCTACGGCTGGTGGCTGGGCACTGTCCTGCTCCTGCAACTCTTCCTCGGCTACAGCCTGATCTGTTGGCTCTTGGAGAGTTGCTGGAGCAACTTCTTGATCCGCCTGATCTGCTTGCGCTTTTGGATCTTCTGGCTGAGCTTGACCTTCGGCGGCTTCGGCTTGGGTTACAGCTTCTGTTGCTGCGCCGGATCCCCAGCGGGCCTTGAGCTGTTCCAGGGCAGAGGTGGTGATCAGCACCCAATCGACGTTGAGCAGATCAAAAACGTTGATCTGATCCAGGCCGATCAGCTTGACGCGGGCAATGTTGCGCACGGCCCGCTCTACAGCTTGCGAGCGTTCGGCAACAATGAGCAAAGCTGATTGATCCTCCATCACTCCCCAGCGCAGCAGAGCTTGGGCCACGGCGCGGGTCTTGGGTGGGTTGAGCTGCTCCTGGAAATCTTCCACCACGATCAGGTCTTCCACCCGGCTTTGCAGAGCGGTGCGCAGGGCCAGTTGCCGCTCTTTGCGGTTCATGGCCAGGTTGTACTCCCGCTTGCGGGGGCCGAAGATCACCCCACCTTTGCGCCACAGGGGGGAGCGAATGGAGCCGGCGCGAGCCCGACCGGTACCTTTCTGCTTCCAAGGCTTGCGACCGCCACCCCGCACTTCGGCTCGGGTCTTGGTGTGGGCGTTGCCCTGGCGAGCGTTGGTCATCTGCCGGCGCAGAGCCAGATAGAGGATGTGGGGAGCTGTTGCGGGACGAGCCACTTTAAGACTTAGCTCGGCGCTGCCCACCGTTTCCCCTTGCCAATTTTTCACCACACAACTTGCCATGGTTTCCTCGTCTTCGCGGATGCCGGTCAGCCTTGGTTTTGCCTAACGTCTGTTGCCCACCTGCTTAGCAGGGGTGATCTCCAGCAGCCCCCCTTCCACGCCGGGCACGCAACCCTTGATCACCAGCAGATCCCGCTCCGGATCCACCTGCACCAATTGCAATTTACGGGTGGTGGCTCGGCCACCTCCCAGCCGCCCTGCCATGCGCATCCCCGGAAAGACGCGGCCTGGAGTTGTGCCGGCGCCGATGGAGCCTGGCCGGCGGTGGTTTTTGGAGCCGTGGGACATGGGGCCACGGCCGAAGTGGTGCCGCTTCTGATAGCCGGCAAACCCTCGCCCGATGGAGGTGCCCGCCACATCCACCAATTGGCCGGGGGAGAAAATCTCAACGGTAATTTTTTGCCCCAACTGGTAGGCTTCTGGCTGGTCAACCCGAAACTCCCGCAGGTGGCGCAGTAGCTCTGCCACCCCCGCTTTGCTGAGGTGGCCCCGCTGCGCCCGCGTGAGATGCTTTTCGGCAGTGGGCAAGTAGCCCAACTGAACGGCGTTGTAGCCATCTGTGGCTTGGGTTTTGATCTGGGTCACCGTGCAAGGCCCGGCCTGTACAACGGTGACCGGAATGGCCAGCCCTTCTGGAGAGAAGATCTGGGTCATGCCGACTTTTCTGCCAAGGATGCCAAGTGCCACAAGAACCTCCCCTCGAGCCTGCACGACTCGTTTTCATCAACTCAGAACCGGCTCACTCCGACAATCAGCTAGCCGTCGAGACGGAGCCCTTTGGCTGGGTCAGCCAGATGCGTAGAGCAGCAGCGTGACGGCAGGAAAATCAGACTCTGGCTAAGTCTGCTGGCTCAGGCAAAAAAACAGTGCAGGGAGAGGCTAGGATCCCTGCCAATCTGAACAGCACTGGGCCTGCTGCTCAGCTCGGCCTGAAGTTACACGCCAAACTGCTTTTGCTTAGAACTGCTCAGACTTGCCTGCAAAGAGGCAGTATCTGGAATAGCAGTACGTTGGGTTGCCGAAGCGCGTGGGCTTAGTTGGCAACGAAAACCAATCATAATGAAGCGAAGGCCTATTTGTCCAGTCTTTTGCCGAGAAAATGGTTGGGGAGGCCAATGACGGTGGAAGCAATGAGGAACCATTGGCGGGATCCCTTCCAAAGTGTGCTGGGCTGGGCAGGCAGTGGGCTGACCCAGGCTTGTGTGGAGCGCTATTGGAGTTTGTTGCAGGCGGGATCCGATCCGGCGCGGATCTTGTTTTTGGTGCGGAGTCAACGGCAGGCGGATGAGGTGTTGCGGCGCTTGCAGCAGTCCAGCTTGGGTTTGGTGGGGCCGTGGCGGATCGAGACGTTCTTGCAGCGGGTGGGGCGCTCTCTGGCCGATCATTGGCCGCAGGTGTGTGCCCGCCTCCCGCAGTTGCCCCCTCAGTTTGAGCCGATCCCCTTGGCCAAGGATCTGACTCAATTTCTCTGCCAACGGGCCTGCGCTTTGTGCCCGCGGCATGGGCAAGTCTTTGCCGGCGTTGGGCTCAAGGAGTTCCAGATCTGGGATCAGATCAGCAGTGCTGCCTATATTGCGGGGGCTTCGGGTTTGGCGGCGGAAGCGGTGGGATCCCGGCTGGCAGCGGCCTGGCCAGCGGAGGGGGATCCGGGGCGGGCAGAGGCTTTGCAGGCGATGGGCTGTTGTGTGGAGCGGCTGTGGGAGGTGGGGTTGCGGCTGGGATCCCTGGATTTTGGCTTGCAGATCCGGCTGTTTGGTGAGTACATCTTGCCGCTGGCGGAGTTTTGGCAGGAGTGGGATCACCTGATCGTGGATCAGGCGGAAGACAGTTGCGGGGTGGCGCTGGAGTTTTACCGGCAAGGGCAAGCCCATCTGCAAAGCCAGTTTTTTAGCTACACCCTCGGCGGCGGAGTCTCGTTGACCGGGATCCCGGAGGCAGTAGCTGACTTTTTGATGGAAAACACCCGGGTTCAGCTTCTGGAGAGGAGCTATCGCGGCTCGGCCGGCATGATTCGGCTGGGGGTGCAGATTGTGCGGGTGCTGGATCCCCAGTTTTCGCATTCGCTGCCCGAACCGAAGGGGGGAGAGCCGCCGAAGGTGCAGGTGCTGGAGGGAGAGACTCTGTTTACAGCGGTGGAAGGGATGGTTGCTGAGATCCGGCAGCTTTTGCGGGCCGGGATCCCGGCCTCTCGCATTGCTGTTTTGCTGCCGCGTATGGATGTGGGGGTGAGCCTGAGGCTGCAGGAGCAATTGCCGGAGGTCTTGCCGATCGCCCCTTTCCCGGCGTTGATCCGCTACCCGTTGGTGCGCGCAGTGCTGACGGCAGCGGAATTGGCCCATCCCGAGTGGGGCGCTTTTCCCACCCTGCCGGCCTGGCGGCTGCTGTTGAGCTGGGTGTTGGATCTGGATCCCATCCGGGCAGCCCTGTTGGCCCAAGATACCTGGGATCCGGTGGGTCGTTCTCTGCGTTCCCGAACCGCGGTACGGCAGCCGGAGCGGGTGGGGTTTGCCAACCTGGAGCGCTACCAGCGATTGTTCGATTGGCTACGCGGCTATCCTCCTGGGCCTTCATTGGCCGTCTTCTTTCAGCGGTTTTTTGCCGATCACTTGGCCCCGGTGATTTCCTCCCCTCAGGATCAGGAGCTGCTGCGCGTGCTGATAGAGGCGGCGCAACGGTTTCGCCGGGCCTTCCCTACCGAAGGGGATGCCGCCTTTTTGGCCATGATCCGCTCGGGACAAACCCCCAGCAGCGGACGCTTTGAGCCCGACTATTCCCGCTACCTGGTGGTGGCGACGCCGGTGGCCTATATCAATCGAGGTTTAGAGGCAGATTACCAGTTTTGGTTCGACATCACCAATCCGCTTTGGTCCCGTTCTCTCTGGCGTGTGCTTTACAACAGCCGTGTGCTGACACCGGAGTGGGATGGGGAGGTTTTCGACGCGGCCCAAGACCTACAGGCGCGTCAACAAATTCTGGCTCGCACGCTGCTCAACCTCTGTTGCCGAACTCGGAAGGGGCTGTGGCTGGTGCGCTCCACTTGTAACTACCGCGGCGAAGAGAACACCGGCATGTTAGATTACCTCATTTTAAAGGCCGCGAAGGCCATGGCCACGGCTTGATTCAGAGCGCTACGACTTGCTCCTGGCGGCAGATGTGTTCATCTATCTGGGGGATTTGGGCCAGGTCTTGCCGGCCTGTGGGCAGGTGCTCAATCCCGGCGGGCTTTTGGCCTTCACCGTCGAGCAGGGATCCGTCCCCGGCTACGAGCTGGGATCCACCACGGAGCGCTCTGCCCACTCCGCCGCCTACGTGCTGCGGCAGGCAGAACGGGCAGGGCTGGATCCCGTCTATCATCAGAACTTTACCCTGCGGCGAGAGGGAGAAACCGACGTGCCCGGAGCCGTGTGGTGTTTACGTCGGCAGCCGTGATCGAAAGCGGCCGGCCCGAAATGGCTGTAGGCCCTCTATCCGCGCTCGGAAAGAATCGAGTAGAGTGGGGACGCCCGCCTGGACTTGGATTGGGTTTTATGAATCCGGATACCCCGGCGCCCTCGTCCCGCCGCTTTCCCCTTCGTCCTGTGGCAACGCTGGCCCTCGCCGCCAGCCTCCTGGCGGGGCTGGGAGCAGGGGGCTACGTCCTACTGCAGCGGCTACGGCTGCAGATGCACCGGGATCTGATCCTCTATCGGTACGCCGCTTTCTCCGGCTATGAAGATGTGGCAGCGTTCGATCCCGGCCCAAGCGACCGCTGGTTTCCTCTGATCTATCCTGTGATAGCCCGCTGGGGGGGATCCGCCGACCCAAGCCGCCGCAGCTACGCCTTTTACACTTTACAAAGCCATGGCCTGCCTTACAGCCGCTGGTGGTTGGAGGATCGGCTGCGGCAAAATCCGGCTGAGTTTTTCGCCCCAGCGGCGTTGTTCGGGGGCTACGACTACTCCAGCGGTCAGGAGATCCCGCCCCAGTACGAGCTGTTTGGGCTGGATCGGCCAGAGTCGGTGCAGCGCCTCACCGAGCTGGCCTTGGCCGGGATCCAAGCCGATAGCCCGGAGTGGAGTTTCAATCTCAACTGGCTCAACAGCTTGCTCACCCAAGAAGGATTTCCCTTTCGAGAGCAGGTCTACGGGGTGCTGATCCCCGCCTTGGAAAGCAGCCCTCCACAGCGGGCCAAGAAACTCTTGAGCGTCTTGCCCTATGAGGAGGAAGGGATCCCATCCTGGGCGCTATCCCAGGTGCAGGCGGTGCGGCAGCGGGTTGAGGGGAGTACCACCTCTTACATCGATTTTTATGGGCGCGCCGACCAGGTGCTGCTCCTAGAACAGCCAACGGTGCAGGCGGTGCGCCCTCTGTATGAAGGTTTGCCACCCTCATCTCGAGAGTTTTTTCTGCTGCAGATAGCGGAGCCGGAAACCCTCAACCCTGGTGCTCAGGTGTTGTTGCGCAGTGTGGTGGCCGATGATGCCGACCCACAGCGGTTTTTGGCGGCGGCCCTGCTCTACATCAAGGGGGATCCCGTCGGGGAGCCGCTGCTGCAGAGGTCTCTCAACGAGGATTTGGCCGCCCTGCACGGCATCAGCAATGGTTTGGTTTTGCTGCAGCTGGCGGAGGCTTTTCCCAACTCCCGCTTTACCCAAGCTTGCCGGGAATATGCCCGCATTCGCGGGGGCAGCTATTTTGGCTATTCCCCCCACAATCCCGAGACCGGCGAGCCGATCCCGCGGCCTTTCCCCCCGGCAGAAGAAGAGGCCCTTTGGCGGGCTTGGCTGACCACCTACCCGGATCACCCCGGCGCCGACGATGCCCTCTTTTGGTTGACGCGCACCTTGGAGTGGCAAAGCAAGCGGGAGGAGGCGCTGCTCCTTTTGGCCAACTGGCTGGCGGAGCCCTTTGGCGATGGGGACATGCGCTACGTCTTGCGCCGCCGCCTGCTTTTGCTCCTAGACAGCGGCGCAACCCCCGGCGAGTTGCAGGCTTTTCTCGACCGCCACGGGGATCATCCTCTGGCTGCCGCCGTCCGCTATGCGCTGGCGGTGCGCTACGCCCGCGAGCACCGCTACGACCAAGCCCTCCGGTTGACGGAAAATCTGGCTTTGGATGCGGTGTTGGAGCGCTACCCCTTGCTGGATGGCAGCTACTGGCTTTACGACTGGGATCCAGAACCCGGCAGCCGCACCCCTTTGGATCCGGAAATCCAGGCCCAACGAGAACGCTGGCGAGAATTGAGCCGTTGGCAAGCCCAATCCACCCCCCAACAACGCTATCAACTGGCCGCCCACTGGGCCGCTGCCGACGGTTGGCGCAATGGGTACCTGTGGCTGTTTAACCGCAACCGTGCGGGTGGCCTGAGTGGGAATGCCGATGCGCCGCCGCGACCGGCTTCCTCTGGTTCTCTATCCGACTATCAGCGGGCCAATCACCATGCTGTGGCAGCAGAGTTGCTCGGCTCTGTGCTGGCGGATCCCGCTGCCCCTGACCACTGGCAAGAGAAAAGTCTTTACTGGCAGGTGGTGATCCTCTACCGCCAGTACACCGCCTACCCTCCCGACGAAACGGCAGCCATCTATCCGCTGCCGGGTTTTCCCCCAGGGGTGACCGAAGATGCCAGCTTGTTCGACACGCCGCTGCCCGACTACGTGGATCCCAGTGACCCTGGAGATCGCTACTTTCTGGAAGCCAAAGTCCTGCGGGACGGCTATGCCCGCCAGGCGATCTACGCCGGGAATGAGCTGCTGGCCCGCTTCCCGCAGAGCCGCTATGCCGGGGATGTGCTCATGAGTCTGTACGGCCTGACGGGAGAGGCCACCTTTCTAGGGCGGCTGCTAGCGCAATTTCCCGACAGCGATCGCGCTCTGGAGGCAGCGCTGGAGCTGGGGCCCGTTGACCACTGAGTCTTCACCGTACCGCAGCTTCATAGCCTCTTCACAGAGCCTGCATGGAAGGCCAATAGCGGTATTCTAGGACGAGAGCCGTCTTGCGGGATCCGGGAAGGAAAGCTTTATCTCCCCTTTATCTCGCCCGATCTGGGTTAGCCTTGGGTTGAGTTTCCTTGGGCCCTGCCTGATGGATCCCGCCACCTTTTTGGAGCGCTACGGGTTTGAGCTGGAGGGGCAGCCCGGCCAGGCGTGGGTGGAGCGCTGGAGCCAGCGGTTCCCGGCCTCTTGGATCCCGGCGGCCCTGGTGGAAGCCCTCTACCAGGGGCGCTACAAGGCCGCCTCTGTGGAACAGATCCTCCGCCTCTGGCAGCGCCGCGGCGCTCCTCACCTCACCTTTCCCCCAGAAATCAGCCAATCCCTGTGGCGGGAACAGCAGGAGCTGATCCGGTCTTTGGTTGCGGATGCCCTTGCCCGTTCTCCTTTGCCACCCGTAGCCCCGGCGGGATCCCTGTTTTCCAGAGAATCGGCCATATCTCTAAACTTGTTGTTGGATCAGTTGCAGGATCTCCCGCCCAAGCTGCGCCACCTGCTCGTTCATTTGCATCCTGCCCCGCCAACCTCCTCGGCGGCTCGCGCTGGCGGGACGGAGCTTTTGGTAACTTTGGAGCTGCAGCTTGCCGACCCTTCGGATCCTGCCCAGCCATCCCAAGGACAGCCTCGGTGAGTTTGCAATTTTGCCTCAGGGATCCTTGCCATCACCAACTCCGGCGTACTCCCGCCACAGCAGAGCTTGTCGGGATGGGGGATAGGATTGACACTCCCCCGACTAAAGTCGGGGGATTCTTACGCAGTCCATAGACGGACTCGCAAAGGCGCTGTCAAGACGCCCCTAGACGGTTCCTTGGAACCAAGTCTCAAGGTTCCGCTTACTTGCTGACTTACAGCACTGTCCGGGTCTTTCACCGGGGTGGGTGCTTGCTTGGGATTGGTAATCATAGCATTGGCGAGCGACTCAAGTCGCTCAAGGACTACGTCCCGCTAACGCGAACAGGCTTTTCCGCTCCGTACTACTCGCGTCAGCGGTGCGGAGCGCTTAGTACAGGGCTACCCAGCTGCCCCCCTGTGTCGCCACCCTGGCAGAGCCAAAACCGAGGGCCCCCAAACCGTCTCTGTCGCCGCCTGGGGATCCCAACTCTTGCCTAGGCCAGGATGGCGGCCGCTCCCGCGAGAGCTTCCTCCCGCAGCAGGGCAGCTTTGTCAGTGCGCTCCCAGGGCAGATCCAGATGGGTTTGCCCGAAGTGCCCATAGACCGCCACGTTTTGATAGAAACGCCCTCCCCGTTGACGGGGTAACTCTCGCAGTTGGAACTGGGCCAGAATGGCTGCCGGCCTCAGGTCGAAGTGGCGCTGCACCAGCCGCAGCAGATCTTCGTCGGGGATGCGCCCTGTGCCAAAGGTTTCCACCAAAAGGTTGATGGGACGGGCCACCCCGATAGCATAGCTAACCTGCACCTCGCATTTTTGCGCCAGGCCGGCAGCCACGATGTTCTTGGCCACATAGCGGGCAGCATAGGCGGCGCTGCGATCCACCTTGGTGGGATCCTTGCCGGAGAAGGCCCCGCCCCCATGACGGGAATAGCCGCCATAGGTATCGACGATGATCTTGCGGCCGGTCAAGCCGGCATCCCCCTGCGGGCCGCCGATGACGAACTTGCCGGTGGGATTGGTGAGGAAGCGGGTATGGCTGTCGGGTTTAATGGACAGCTCGGCAAATACCGGCTGCACCACCGCCTCCCAGAGATCGGCGCGGATGCGCTCTTGCACCGCCGCCTCTTCTGTGATGGCGCCAATGGTGGGCGTGTGCTGGGTGGAGATGAGCAGGGTGTGGATGCCCACCGGGCGCCCCTCCTCATAGGCCACGGTTACCTGCGTTTTGCCATCCGGGCGCAGGTAGGGCAGGGTGCCGTTTTTGCGAACAGTGGCCAACTGGCGGCTGAGGCGGTGGGCCAAGCTGATGGGCAGTGGCATCAGCTCAGGGGTTTCATCGCAGGCGAAGCCGAACATCAAGCCCTGATCCCCGGCCCCGACCAAGTCGAATTGATCTTCCTGGGATGCGCGACTTTCCAGGGCCACGTTCACCCCTTGGGCAATATCGGGAGATTGCTCATCAAAAGCCACCAACACCGCGCAGCTATCGGCAGAGAAACCGTTCTTGGCGTCGGTGTAGCCAATTTCGGCCACCTTGTCCCGCACCAGATGGGTGAAGTTGACATGCGCCTGCGAGGTGATCTCCCCGGTCAGGATCACCATGCCCGTATTCACCACCACCTCTGCCGCCACCCGGCTCATGGGATCCGCCGTCAAGAGGGCATCCACGATGGCATCGGAGATCTGATCGCAGATTTTGTCGGGGTGCCCCTCCGTCACCGACTCCGAGGAAAACAAAAACGACTTGGACAACGAACCTCTCCTTAAGACGAAACAGATGAAACTGGGAGCCTGCTCAGGCCAGAAAGCCAGGCCCACCTGTCCGTTCATCGGCGGCCAGGATCCAGAAAGGCAGGCCTAGCCGGTGGATCAGCGCAGTTGCCAGAGCAACCCACCGCACCCGAGGACTTCGTCCCACTGACGCGATAGAGCCTTGCTCCGCCGCTGCGACCAGAGCTGTGGGAGCCGCTAAAGGGTAAAGTCGCCAGAAAAAGCCCCCACCTAAAAGGGCTATCCTCTAGAGAAAACTTTATTGCCTTTATCTTTCGGTTACTGACTAACCGCAGGAATTGGCACCGTAGCGGAGACTTCCGCCGGTTGCCGCAGCTTCATTGGGCCTGATCCCTCAGTCTGCTCTGGATAAAGAACGGAACTTGTCCTTATCGTACCCCTAACCTCTCCGCATTTGTCAAAAAAATGCACTCCGGGCAGGTCTCAGCCAAATAGCTCCTGCCACCAGTCGGTGGACTGGGCGGCCCTGAGAAAAAGGACGCCCGCCAAGCCCAGAGGGAAGAGAACTCCCAGAAAGCCAACCGCCCCCAGTGCCCAAGCCAAGCGATGCAGATGCCTTTTGCTGGCAGCGCCCGCGGTTGTTTCCGCCAAGACGGCCAACATCGATCCCAGGGCCGCCAACAGGGATCCCCCCAGCCCGGCCAGATAGGCGGGCCCCAGCCACGGCTGTAACTGGGCGGCAGAGGCAATTTGCAAACGGGGCAGGACTTGAAAACACCCTACCGCCAGCACGGCCCAGATGAAGGAGTACATCAGCAGGCTATCTCGAAAAGCGGTAGCCGGTTCTTTCATGATCCCAGCCCAATCCAGCCAGAGGTAGGATAAAAGCAGTTTGCTGGGGAAGAGCTTGCTCGGCCCACCCGAATTTCCTCTGATTATGGCCCAACCCGCCATGTCTGACCTCTCTGCACCGGCTTGGGGATCCCACTCGACAACAGAGCCTGAGGCTGTTGGCGTTGGCAATTGCGGGACGGAGTCTCTAGCGGGCACAGAGACTGACCTCAACCAGTGGCACCGCCGCAGAATGCAGCGCCGCCAGCAAATCCAGCGGCAGCGCCTATCGGGCATGCGCGATGACAAGGGCTTGATCATCGTGCATACAGGGCAGGGCAAAGGCAAGAGCACGGCTGCTTTCGGCATGATCTTCCGTGCCCTCGGCCAAGGCTTGTCGGTGGGGGTGGTGCAATTCATCAAGGGGGCCTGGGATCCGGGGGAAGCCAAACTGTTGCGCCAGTTGGCCGCCCATCCGGAGCTGGGCCTGGGGAAAATCGCCTTTTACGCCATGGGGGAAGGTTTTACCTGGGAAACCCAGGATCGCGAGCGGGATATCGCCCATGCGCAGGCGGCCTGGGCAAAGGGGCGGGAGCTGCTCAGCAGCGGCGAGTACCACCTGGTACTTTTGGATGAGATCAACGTCGCCCTCAAGCTGGGGTACCTCTCCCTGGAGCAGGTATTGGCCGGCCTGGCCGAAAAACCGGAGCGGGTGCATGTGATCCTGACCGGGCGGGGCGCGCCGGCTGCCCTGATCGACCGGGCCGACTTGGTAACCGAGATGACCTTGGTCAAGCATCCTTTCCGCGACCAGGGGATCAAAGCGCAAATCGGCATTGAGTTCTAGTCCTTGGGTAGGGCAAGATGGCCATTCTGGTGGCGGCAGCCACAAGCGGCAGCGGCAAGACCACTGTCACGCTGGCTCTGTTGGCCGCTCTCAGGCGGCGGGGCCTGCGCATTCAGCCCTTCAAGGTGGGGCCGGATTACATTGATCCCCTGTTCCACACAGCGGTGAGCGGGATCCCCTGTCGCAACTTGGATCCCTTTTTAACCGATGAGAACTTTGTGCAGCGCTGCTTTCGCCACCACTGCCAAGGCAAAGATGGAGCAATTGTAGAGGGAGTGATGGGCCTCTTCGATGGACGAGCGCCCGCATCCCTGCCCGGCGAGACAGAACCCTTTTTGGCCAGCAGCGCCCACGTGGCCCGCCTGCTGGGGATCCCTGTGGTGTTGGTTATCGACGGCAGCGGCCTGGGAATGACGGTGGCCGCTCTGCTCTACGGCTTGAGCCGCTTTGATCCCCGCCTCACCATTGCCGGGGTGATTTTCAACCGGGTAGCCTCGGAGCGGCACGGCCAGATTTTACAGCAAGCAGCAGCGGCGGCGGGGATCCCGGTCTTGGGCCAGTTTCCCCGCCGTGAGGATCTGCGCCTGCCCAGCCGCCACCTGGGGTTGGTGCCCGTCTCAGAACTGGATCACTTCCCCCGCTGGCAGGAGACCTGGGCCGATCTGGCCGAGCAACACCTGAATTGGGATGAGCTACTGCCCTTGATTCGCTCCTTGCCGCCGGCGGTGGGGGAGCTGTGGCCAGAGATTTCCCCACAACCGCGTCGGGTTCGGGTAGGGGTGGCCCAAGACGCCGCCTTTAACTTCTACTACGCCGACAACCTAGATCTCTTGCGAGCCTGTGGCGCCGAGCTGCTGGAGTACTCTCCCCTGCAGGAGGGTCTGTGGCCGCCGGATCCCTGCGATGGCCTGCTGCTGGGGGGCGGGTTCCCAGAACTGTTTGCCGCCACCCTCTCCGAAAAAATAAGCCACCGCCCACCGCCGCCCGCCCATCCACCCCTCTATGCCGAATGCGGCGGGCTGATGGTGCTGGGACGATCCCTCACCGATTTCAAGGGAAAGACCTACCCCCTGGCCGGGCTGCTGCCTATCCAGGTGGACATGGGCGAGCGGCTATGCCTGGGCTACCGCGAGGCCACTGTCCTGCGCCCCACCCTGCTGGCCAAGGCCGGGGATCGCCTACGAGGGCACGAATTTCACCGCTCCCGCAGCACCCCTCTCTCCCCCAACCCAATCTACATCTGGGGATCCCCGCCTCACCAGGAAGGCTGGGCCGGTCGGCGCCTGCACGCCTCCTACCTGCATCTCCACTGGGGATCCCGTCCCGACCTGGCCATGCGGCTCTTACAAAGCTTCTTGAGGACAACTCTGCCCATCTCCCCTTAGAAGACCATGCCATCGCTGAGCCGTTGCATGGGCGGAGAAACATCTGACCTGAGCTCCGGCGGATCCAGGTCTTTGAGCCGCTTTTCCGGCCAGGCCAAGCGATCCGCGGATCCTCCGCGAGAATGTCGCCAGCGCCTGTGGAAGGGCATTTCCCCGCTGGGATCGTGATCGTGGCGGTCACGCAGTCGGCATCGAGGCGAGAATGCTCCGATTCACCGGCCAAAACCCTTTCAAATAGCAACTTACAGCGATCCCGAATGGCTTGAGGACTCTGAAAATAAGTCACTCGTTTTTCCTGAACAACAGATGCCGACCTTGAGCCCTTCCCTCTCAAGCATCCCTCGCTTCATCCAAGAGTTTTTCAGCATAATTGGGCGGGAACTCACCTTGCTCCACATTCGTCTACAAAACTTAGCCTTCTTGACTCCAAACACGCCAGCCTCTTGCAGAGGCTCAGAAACCTAGAGGGCAACCCAACCCAAAGGACTACATCTTGCTTCCCCACTGCTGAAACCCCTGTAGGAGTGGGCTTTGAGGCAATTGTCCACAAAAGGACTGCGTCGGGGCATTTCGAGAAAAGACTGAGCTAAGCACTGGGTGAGGATCCCAGTAGGTAAGAAGTTTTGAGTCGGGGTAAATTTTGATGTCTTTGGTTAAGACGAGTATGGGATACTACACCTTGGTGGGCTAGACTTTGCCTACCCTGTGGCTTTAATCACTTCCTTGAGGGTTTGTCGGTTGTTATCCTAGACATGTCTTTAGCTCTCAAGCATAATAAGCATAAATTACTAGTTGGCTCATTTTCGGCTAGACTGAGCCCCACAGCGGGCGATTCATGTAGGGAGGAGTGTGATGTTCACACGGTTGGCGGAACAGTACCGCAGCTATGTTCAAGATCTGGTGATGAGTTTGCAGGCTCTGGCCATTGTTTTGGAGAAGCGGGGCTATCCAGCTTCTTGCTACACCTGCGGTACTTCATTTGAGAGCGCCTCCTTCATGGTCAGCTTACGGGAGGGGCACTTGATTCGCTTTTTGGTTTCCGAATGCTCCATTAGCTGGACAGAAATGCGGGATGACCGGGAGCTCATGAAACTGGAAGGAGCAGAGGCGATTCGCCAACTGCAGGATTTGGCAGAGCTGATCAAAGATGAGTTGGTGGCTGCCGCTCCGGCTGAGGCTCTGGTAGCCAGCACCTGAAAAACAAGCCGTAAGTCTCTCGCCCCCAAGTCCCAAGCGATTGGACAACCGGGTCTGGCCTCAGCTCAAGTTGCAACAGGAGGCCGAGAACTTCCCTCGGCTCCTGGGCTGCCTGGAGTTGTTGTAGGGTTCATTTTCTCCGTCGGCCATTTCGCCATACCCCCAAGGGGATTCGAACCCCTGTCGCATCCGTGAAAGGGATGTGTCCTAGGCCTCTAGACGATGGGGGCGCTCGTGAATGCAGCGATCCTAATCCTAGAGAAGGAGGGACGAGCTTGTCAACTTGACACGCCCCCACCCAAACAAGAGATTCTTGCTCCTGCTTCTGCGGCTGCGCTTGGCTGTTCCAGGTCGCCTCAGGCGTTCCTCCGCTTGCCAAGGTGCGGCGGGAATTTCTCTTGGCTCCTGTGTGGGGTGATGCTGAGTTTGCAGACTACGGTGAGGATGTGAGACAGTTTCAGGCGGTGAAGTGATGGCTGCAACTGGAGCATCCCTTGCTTCATCTCTCCAGCCTACGGAGGCAGGGGACTCATGCCATTGGACTGCTTATGCAACCCAAAGTTCTATTGCTGGGCAACGCTGGCACGCACGGGAACTGCGCCGCTGACGCAACTGCCGGCCTGCTTTTGGATATGGACGGGGTGATCGTGGATTCGGAGCCGATCCACGCCCGCGCCGGAGTCATCGCCCTGCAGCGCTGTCAGATCTCTCTGGATCTGGCTCCCATCTCCCTGCAGTTTAAGGGGCGCACCGACCAGGACATGTTCGAGTATCTCGTAGAACACCTGACGGACACCCCGCCTGCGGAACGATCCCTGCTGGTGCAGCGTTTGATCGAGGAAAAGGCCAAGGCTTTTGGAGAACTACTGGGAGAGGTGCCGCTGGTGCCAGGGGTGCTGGAGTTTTTGGCGGCCAGCCGCCGCCGCTTCTCCGCCCTCGCCCTCACCACCTCGGCCACCCGTCGGGATCAAGAGCAGATTTTCCAGCGCTTTAACCTGCACCGCTGGTTCGACGCCGTGGTTACTGCCGAAGATATCCGGCGGGCCAAGCCCGACCCCGAGCCCTATTTGAAAACGGCTGCCAAGGTGGGCTTGGATCCCAGCCGGTGTTTGGTGGTCGAAGACTCCACCCACGGGATCCGCGCCGCCAAGGGGGCCGGCTGCTTGGCAGTTGGCCTCACCACTGCTTTCACTGCCGAGGAACTGCGCCGGGCGGGGGCCGATGCGGTGGTGGACAGCTTTGCCGAGTTGGCAGCACTTCTGAGCTTGCCTGTATAGGGAGCACAGACCCATGCAGGAGCCTCTCTCTCCAGCACCGGTTTTTTTACGGCAGGCCCTGGATCGCTATCCATTTGCCTCGCGGCGACGGGTGGTGATGGGCAGACAGGGAGCAGTGACCACCAGCCAACCGCTGGCGGCAATGGCGGGTATGGAGATGTTCTGGGCCGGCGGCAATGCCGTGGATGCAGCCGTGGCGATGGCGGTGGCTTTGACGGTGGTGGAGCCGACTTCCAATGGCATTGGTGGCGATGCTTTTGCGCTGGTGTGGGAGGGAGGGGAGAAGGGCCGGCTGCACGGCTTGAATGCTTCCGGTCGCAGCCCAGCTGCCCTGACGCCGGAGCGCTGTGTCGGCCAGATTCCCGCTTACGATTGGTTGGCAGTAACGGTGCCGGGGGCTGTTTCGGCTTGGCAAGCCTTGCACCGGCGCTGGGGACGGCTGCCCTTCGAGCGCCTGTTTGGGCCCGCCCTTCGCTTGGCCTGCGAGGGGTTTCCGGTTTCTCCCCGGATTGCCCAACTGTGGCAGGCGGCGGAGGCCACCTATTTGCCGCTGCCGGATCCCCGCCACGAGGCCTTCAAAGCCGTTTTTTTCCCCCAGGGGCGTGCTCCACGGGCGGGGGAGCGCTGGAGCAGCCCTCTGCATGCACAAACCCTGGCAGAGATTGCCCATAGTGGCGGCGAGAGTTTTTACCGGGGGGAGCTGGCGGAGAAGCTGCTGGCTTTTTCGGATACCACCGGCGGTCTCCTGTCCCGCGCCGACTTGGCAGAACATCGGGCCGACTGGGTAGAACCCATCCATACCGATTACCGCGGCTACACCGTCTGGGAGATCCCCCCCAATGGCCAGGGCATTGCCGCCCTGATGGCCCTCAACCTTTTGGAGGGTTTTGAGCTGGGTCGGATCCCCTACGAGGCCGGCGAGCGCTATCACCTGCAGATTGAGGCGATGAAGCTGGCTTTTGCCGATGTGAGCCGACAGGTAGCGGATCCCGACTATCTGCGGGTGAGTCCCGCCCAAATGCTGGATAAACGTTATGCCCAGCAACGGCGGCTGTTGATCGGTTCTAGGGCCATCCCCTTGGCTCAGCCAGGGCTACCTCAGGGGGGAACGGTTTACTTGGCCACAGCCGATGGCGACCTGATGGTGTCTTTGATCCAATCCAACTTCGACGGCTTCGGCAGCGGCCTGCTGGTTCCAGGGACAGGGATTGCCCTCCACAATCGCGGCACCGGATTCACCTTGGAACCCGGTCATCCCAACCAGGTGGGCCCGCGCAAGCGCCCCTACCACACGATTATCCCCGCCTTTCTTTCCAAAGATGGGATCCCCCTCGGCCCTTTCGGTGTCATGGGAGGGACGATGCAGCCCCAAGGCCATGTGCAGGTGGTGGTGAATCTGGTGGATTACGGCCTGAACCCCCAAGCGGCTCTGGATGCGCCCCGCTGGCGAGTGCTTCTCGACCAAGGGATCCCGCAGGTGGCGCTGGAGAGCACGGCCCCCCCTCAGGTGGTGGGAGAGCTTGCTGCGCGGGGCCACGCGGTGCAGGTGGTAGCTGCAGAAGAGGACTACGGCCTTTTTGGCCGGGGACAGATCATCTTTCGCGATGGGGATCACTTAATCGGGGCTTCCGAACCCCGTGCCGATGGGTTGGCCCTGGCCTGGTAGAAGGATCAGCTCATCACCATGCCACCGTCGATGGCGAAAACCTGCCCGGTGATGTAGGCTGCCGCCGGGTCGGCCGCCAAAAAGCGCACCAGCCCCGCCACTTCCGCTGGGGATCCCAGTCGCCCCAGGGGGATCTGCGCCAGGATAGGGCCGGGATCCAACTTCTCGGTCATCTGGGTGGTGATAAAGCCGGGGGCAACGGCGTTGACGGTGATGTTGCGGCTGGCCAGCTCGCGGGCTGCTGTCTTCGTCAGACCAATCACCCCTGCTTTGGCGGCGCTGTAGTTGGCCTGGCCGGCGTTGCCCACCAGGCCCACCACCGAGGTGATGTTGATGATCCGCCCCTGCCGCTGCTTGACCATGATCTTGGCGGCTGCCTTCAGGCAGAGAAAGACGCCGGTGAGATTGAGATCCAGCACCGCCTGCCAATCTTCCGGCTTCATGCGCAGCAGCAGGGTGTCGCGGGCCATGCCGGCGTTGTTCACCAGCACGTTCACCCGCCCCCAGCGCTCCATCACCTGCTCAAAGAGCTGCTCCACTTCTGCCGGCTGGGAGACATCGGCGGCCACGGCCATCCCTTCTCCCCCCAGAGCGGCGATCTCCTGCACCAGCGACTCGGCCTCGGCGGCGGAGCGGGCGTAGTTGACGACCACCTTGGCACCAATCGCCCCCAAGTGCAGGGCAACGGCCCGGCCAATGCCCCGGCTGGCTCCGGTGACCACCGCCACCTGGTTGTGGAGCGAAGGCAAGGGGAGAAGCTCAGACATAAGCGGCAGGTTCCTCGTTGTTGGGACAGCCGCAACAGTATAGGATGCTTTGGCTGTGTCTGGGGCCAGGTTTTTTGTCCACTCCCCACCCTTCTCCTGAGGGAATAGTAAACCGGGGGGCTGGGCCAGATTCAGGATAGCGCTCCGCGCCGCTGGCGCGTTCGTGACAGCGTTGCAGAGCAATAACGACGCCGCAAACTGTTTCATTGATAATTGATATTTGAAACGACTATAAAAGTTATCTCAATATCTTGCAAATGCTCGGCTACTTTCCCGCTCATGAGCATGTCAAGGTTTGCGCTGAATCCAATAGGTGGTAAACAGTTCGCCACCGGCCTGTTTCTGAATTTTGCCCCCTAAGTCTGCGATGCGTCGCTCCCACTCTGTTAGGGGAGTGAAAATCGGTTCGGTGCCTTTGAATAGCTCGATGAGACCCCATTGTTCTGCCCACACCGAGTCAGGATTGACCACTTCGATGATCACCGGCGCAGCCGGTCGCAACACCCGCAGCAACTCTGCCCAAACCGCGTCGAAGTACTCAATCGGGTAGTAGTACAAAAATCCGGTGGCGATGGCCAGATCAAACTGCTCCGGCTCGTAGTTTTCCAGATGGTGGGCGGATCCCTGTTGCATCGACTTGAATAGCTTGGAGTTGAGCTGAGGTGCTCGCGAGCGAATAAAGCGTACGATCTCGCCACTCAGCTCATGGCCGTAAAAGTGGGCTTGCCAATCGTTCCAGGGATAAGTCAGGAAGCTCACCCCACAGCCCAAATCCAGGCAGGCTTCCCGTTTTTTGGGGGCACGCAACTGCCAAAAGGGGATCCCGAGGCGCTCTTGCAGATGATCTCGCTGCTGGGCTTGCCAAAAGGGCAGTTGCTCCAGATCTGGGGGAAGTTGCCAGCCTGGCCGACCCAGTTGCATTTCCAGCTCTCGGTTGAAGCGAGCGGCTACAGAAGCCAGGTAGGGATCCCAGCGTTCCCCGGTTTGCGGTAGCTCCATCTTTGGATGGCTTTGTTGTGGATGGTTGTGGACTTAACTGGCACTTAACCTACACTACCAAGACCCTTGACCCATAGGCTCCCGGCTGCAGGGATCCATTCACCCAACTGTGGCTGCCGAGGATGGTGCCGGCGGGGACTTGAGCTTGGGATCCCAGACAGGTGTGGGCGCCGATGTAGCAGGGGGCGTGCAGTTGGGCGTTGGGATGGATCTCAGCCGTTTTGTGCACCCATATCCCCGGCGCTTGTTCTTCCACATCCTTCAGGGGAAAATCCGTCATCCGGCCCAAGAGAATGTCCAGTTGGCCGTGGTAGTAGCTGGCCGGCGTGCCCAGATCCCGCCAGTAGCCTGCATGAAGATAGGCTTGCATTCGTTGCCCTCGCCGGAGCAAATCAGGAAAGACGCGCCGCTCGAAGCTGAGGGGATCCCCGCTGGGGTAGTCTTTGAAAATGGCCGGATCGAGGACATAGGTGCCGGCGTTGATCGTGTTGGTGGTGAGGGTGAGGGCTTCGGCAGGGGTGGGCTTTTCCCGAAAAGACTGGATCTGGCCCCCTTCCCCCACTTCCACCAGGCCATAGGCGGTGATGTCCTCCACGCGGGTGAGGGTGAGGGTGGCAACGGCCTGGCTCTGCAGGTGGCATTGCATGAGCGCCTGCAAATCCAGATCCGTGAGGATATCGGCATTGAAGACCACCAAGGGATCCCCGCTGAAATAGGGCTGGGCCAGCACCAGGGCTCCTGCTGTATCCAAAGGCGTCTCTTCGGCAAGGTAGCGAAGCTTCACCCCCCAAGCAGCGCCATCTCCCAAAGCAGCCTCAATTTGTTGGCCCAAATACCCCACGCTGAGCAAAATGTCCGTCAGGCCGGCTCGTCGGCAGCGCCCCAGCAGCCATTCCAAGAAAGGCACCTCCAAAAGGGGCAGCAAAGGCTTGGGTTGCACAAAGGTAAAAGGCCGTAAGCGAGTGCCTTTCCCGCCCGCCAAGATCACCGCCTGCATACCCCCCCTCAACCCTGATTCCCTACCTGTAATATAGAGCAGCGCTTTGTCGGCGATCTGGCCGGCAGAAGAGCCTACAGAACTGATAGAGTTTTGGCACCTCTGCCTTGCCACCGCCCATGACCAAGCCCAAAGCCGGGATCCTCTACAACGATGCCAAGCCCGCCGCCAAACGCAGCAGCGAGGCCCTCTCCCGCTGGTTTCAGGAACAAGGCTGGGAAGTCTGTGTGGCCCCCAACTGGGGCGGCATCCTCGGCTACGCCAAGCCCGATAGCCCCATCTGCCTGACCAAAGTGGATAGCCTGGCCCCGGCTGGATTTGACGAGACCATGAAATTTGCGGTGGTGCTGGGGGGAGATGGCACCGTCTTGGCAGCAGCGCGGCAACTGGCCCCCAAAAGGATCCCCCTGTTGGCGGTGAACACAGGCCACCTGGGCTTTTTGACGGAGACTTACCTTTCTCACCTAGAAGAGGCTGCCAGCGCCGCCATCGCCGGGGAGTACACCCTGGATCGCCGCAGCATGTTGCTGGTGCAAGCCTACCGAGGGCAGGAATTGCGCTGGGAGGTCTTGAGCTTAAACGAGATGGTGCTGCACCGGGAGCCTTTGACCAGCATGTGCCATTTCGAGATCACCATTGGGGATCACTCTCCCCTGGATGTAGCTGCCGACGGAGTGATTTTGGCTACCCCCACCGGCTCGACGGCCTATGCCCTCTCGGCGGGCGGGCCGGTGATCACGCCGGGGGTGCCGGTTTTGCAGTTGATCCCGATTTGCCCCCATTCCATGGCCTCGCGGGCCTTGGTCTTCCCCGATTCGGAGGAGGTGTGGATCAGCCCCGTTACTCCTCAGCCGCTGGTTTTGGTGGTAGATGGGAATGCCGGCTGCTACATCCTGCCGGAAGACCAAATTCGGGTGGTGCGTGCCCCTTACTGGACGGATCTGATGCGCCTACGCCGACCGGAGTTTTTCCGCGTCATGCGAGAGAAGTTGGGGTGGGGACTGCCCCATGCTTCTAAGCCCACATCGGTGGAGTTGCCTTGAACCAGAAGCAGATCTCAGCTTTTGCCCAGCTTCAGCATCTGATCCACCACCCCCAGCGTTTCTTCGTAGAGGTAGTCGGGGCCGGGCCGCTGCAACTCAGCGGCCAACAGGGTATCGAGGGAATCCTGCTCCAGGGGAGCCACCTGGCGAATCACACATCTCTGAGCGCCCCCCATGGCTTCCATGCGCATACACCCTGTGGTTTCCGAACACAGCACGGTACAGGCATTGGCTTCTTGATTGCTGGCGGTGAGGCGCAGCCCGATGAGATCCCCCGGCTGGCTGATTTCCGAGGCCAAGGGCACAGCGGCCAATTCCGCCATCACCTGGCCGCCCGTTTGGGTTTGAAAGCAGAGGCGGTCGATCTTGTAATCGTGTTCTTGAGCCTGAACCCGCTCTGTGGGCGTCCACCCCAGGCGACCAGCCAGCCAGCCCAAAAAAAGGAACGCCTGGCAGGGATTGCCGGCTTTGTAGTCGAGGGTCACGCGATCCACAAGGTATAGGGACTCCCGCCGGTCGGGAGGGTCAAAGGCTTGGGCGGTGAGTTCCTGCCAGGGCAGCAGCCGCCGCCAGTTAAGATCCCCGCAGTGGCGCCCCTCGCCGACCAAGAGGTGGATCTCCTGCAGATCTTCTTCTGGATTGACAAAGCCGCGCGAATCGACGATGACCCGGTTGCTGAGGGCCACCAATTTTTGAAACAGCAGGCTGTTCAAGTCCAGATCCCCTTGCCACCACAAAAAGGTGGGCAAGTTGGGGATCAGCAGGGAAGCGATGGTGCTGCAGGCCCGCACAAAGGCCGATTCCGGCGCCTTCAGGGTGATGTATTCGCAACAGACCAACGAGCTGCGCTGCTCGCGAGTTACCGGACAATAGGCGGCCACCTGGGCCTCGATGGTGTCGTCTGCGGATCCCGCCCGTTTGGCTCGCAGGTCGATGACGCGACAGGGGTTCTGGGTGGCAATGGCCTCGACGGTGGGGGAGGGCAGCAACAGCGCGTCGTCCAGAGATTCATAGACCACTAGGGTAAAGGTGGCGGCGCGGGCGGCAACGCTCTCTCCCTTAGAAGACCAGATTTTGTTCAGCTCCTGCTCAATATCCTCGATGGAGACATCTTTCGGGGTTTGCAAAGGCAGGACGGCGGTGGATTGATCCATGGTCTCCTCCTGGAGCGGGCTCTTGCTCGATTCTAAGCAGATGGGCCGGCTGGCCGGGAAGGGTTTAAGGTGGGGTACAGATTGGCCGGCTCCAGCTTCTGCACCCGATCTGCGAAACAGCAGGCTCAGGCGGGCCGGGGCTGGATGGTCAGCTCTGAGGGACGGGCGGGATCCCCTACCAACAGCACGCCGCGACCGTTGGCGTGCAGGTGCCGCACAATCCAGTACAGGGTTTCGATGCGCTCCGGGCAGCCTAGTTTTTCTGCCAGCTGGGGCAAAGTCAGGGATCCCTGCTGCGCCTGTACCGTCTCCAGCACCTGCCGTTGCAGCTCCAAGACGGCGCGGGCAGCTTTTTTGCCTGCCTCTACCCCCGGTTGATGGTAGGCGTTGATCCGGATGAGAGAAGCATAGAGGCCCACGGCTCGTTCGTAGAGGGCGATCAAGGCCCCCACTGAACGGGCATCCACCCGTGGCAGCGTCACGGTAATGGAGTCGCGCCCGTTTTCGTAGAGGGCCTGGCGGGTGCCCTGCAACAGGCCGTCCAGGTAGTCGCCGCTGGTTACCTGCGGCTCCACGAAGGGGGAAGGGATCCCGGGCTCTCGATCCTGGAGCACCTCGATGAAGGTAACAAAAAAGTTGTTCAAACCATCCCGCAACTGCTGCACGTAGGCGTGTTGATCGGTGGTGCCTTTGTTGCCGTAAACGGCGATGCCCTGCTCCACGCGGTTGCCGTTCAGATCATGGGATTTGCCCAGGGATTCCATCACCAACTGTTGTAAGTAGCGGCTAAACAGCAGCAGGCGATCCTTGTAGGGCAAAACCACCATATCTTTGCGCCCTTGGCCCTGACCGACGATGTACCAAGCCATGGCCAGCAGGGCGGCAGGATTGCGCTCCAGGTGGGGCAGGCGGGTGGCTGCGTCCATGGTGGCGGCCCCGGCCAGCAAAGCCCGGATGTCGATCCCCTGCAATGCTGCCGGCAACAGGCCCACTGCCGAAGTTTCGGAGGTGCGTCCCCCCACCCAGTCGAAGATGGGGAAGACCGCCAGCCACCCCTCTTGCCGCGCCTGTTGCTCCAATTGGCTGCCGGGCCCGGTGATGGCCACCGCATGGTCAGAAAAAGGGATCCCGGCCTTTTGGTAGGCCAGCTTCACCTCCACCAAGCCATTGCGCGGCTCTGGGGTGCCGCCGGATTTGGAGGTGGTGATCACCAGGGTTTGTCCCAGCTTGCCCGCCAGCCGTCCCAGCACCCGATCAAACCCATCGGGATCCGTATTGTCGATGAAGTGGATATTCAGAGGAGGGTGCAGAGGAGCCAGGGCCTCGGCCACAAATTGCGGCCCCAGAGCCGAGCCGCCGATGCCGATGCAGAGGAGCTCGGTGAAACGCCCCCCGCCGCTGGCCGGGATGGCTCCACGATGGATCTGTTGGGCAAAGGTTTCCACTTGCTCAATGCAATCCTGAATGGCCTGCCGGATCTCCGGGGTGGGAGCCAGCTCCGGCGCCCGCAGCCAATAGTGGCCCACCTGGCGGCCTTCGTCGGGGTTGGCGATGGCCCCGGCTTCCAAAGCCTGCATCTCGGCAAAAGCCTGGGCAAAGCGAGGCCGCAGCGCTTCCACCTGAGGAGGAGTCAAGCGGATGCGGCTGATATCGACGAAAATCTCCAGGCTGGGATGGTAGTAAAGCCAGTTGCAGTAGTGCTGCCAGAGTTGAAGGCCGTCCATGGGATCCTTTTCGCCAAAAGCCGTAACCAGCTTACCAAACCCTTCTCTACTCCCAGCCGAGGGTCGTGCGCTCCAGCCAGGATCGATCCAAACTGACCAGCGCCTCTTCGACCCCGACGCCCGTCTCAGGGTGACGCCAGTTGGGGGCGATCTCACACAAGGGAGCTAAGACAAAGGCACGTTCCATCATGCGAGGGTGGGGCAACGTCAGCTCGGGGCTATTTAGGATCCGGTTGCCCACGGCCAGCAGATCCAAATCCAGAGTTCTGGCCTCCCAGCGGATGCGCCGCACCCGCCCCGCCTCCTGCTCGATGGCCAGCAGCGCCCCAATCAACTCCAGAGGGGACTGGTAAGGGGGAAAGGGATCCAACGCCACCACGGCGTTGAGGTAGTCGGGCTGGCCGGCTGGCCCCCCTTGGGCAGGGCTGCGGTAGAGGCTGGAGCGAGCCACCACCTGGCCCAACCTGAGCAACTTCTGCCCAGCCGAGCGCAATTGCCGCAGCGGATCCCCCAGGTTGCTGCCCAGGGCAATGTAGGCCAGGTCGGGATTCATGAGGCTTCTCATCTGCTGACGGATCGCCAGCGGTCGATCTCTACGTAGACATCCCCAAACAGCCCCGGCAGGGGAGCTTGGGGCTTGTGCACCCGCACCGTCAGGGCCTCCAGTTGGGGATAGCTCTGCCACAGCCGCTCGGCAATCTGGTCTGCCAAGGTCTCGATCAAGCGGTAGCGCCGCTCGGTCACCTCTTGCCGCACCACCTCATACACTTGGGCGTAGTCCACCGTGCCAGAGAGGTCATCCTGGATCGGGGCCAGGGAAAGCTGCATCTCCACATCCACCACAAAGCGCCCGCCCAAAACCGCTTCCTCAGGGCAGTAGCCGTGGCGGGCATGAAAGACAAGACCCTGCAGCACCAGCCTAGCCTGGGTCACGGTGGAGACCTTCCCAAACAGCCAGGGCGGAGACATGAGCAGGGACGTTGTGGACTCGCACCAAGGCAGCACCCTGGCTGGCGGCAAAAAGATGCACGGCCACGCTGGCGCTATCCCGCTCTTTGGGCACGGCGATGCCGGCCAGCTTGCCCACAAAACTTTTGCGGGAGGCCCCCACCAACACGGGGTAACCGCAGGCAACCAGCCGTGGCAGGGCTTTGAGCAGGGCCACATTCTGCTCGGCGGTTTTGGCAAAACCCAAGCCGGGATCCAAAACCACGCTGGGCACACCGGCCGCCAGAGCCCGCTCCGCCTGGGCCTGCAGAAAGCCAAAAACCTCCCCCTCCAGGTCGTCGTAGTCGGTCTGCTGCTGCATGGTGCGCGGCTCTCCCCGCATGTGCATGATCACCGCCGGCACCCCCTTCTCGGCGCACACCTGCATCATCTGCGGATCGCGCAGCCCGGTGACATCGTTAACGATGTGCGCTCCCGCGGCCAGGGCCGCCGCCGCCACCTCCGTTCGGCGCGTATCGACGCTGATGGGGATCCCGGATCCTTCCAGGGCCCGGATCACAGGCAAGACCCGGTCGCATTCCACCTCCACGGATACCGGCTCCGCCCCCGGACGGGTGGACTCGCCGCCGATATCCACAATCAAGGCCCCCGCCGCCGCCATGGCCCTGGCTGCCTGTACGGCTGCTTCCACGGATCCCCACTGGCCGCCGTCGCTGAAGCTGTCAGGGGTTACATTCAGCACCCCCATCACCGCCACCCCGCGCCACGAGAGGCGGTAGCCCTCGGCCACCTGTTCGGCCCTGGGCAGGGGACGCCGAGAAGTTAAGCCGGTAACACGTGTAAGCAGTAGACCATGATCCCGTGCAACAAGCATGTCGCCTTATGCTGCTGAAGCAGAGACATTTTTCTGTAGCTCAGGATACTACAGCCTAAGCTCTGCACCTGCCTGAAATCCAATAAAGCGCTTTGGCCTCTCCAGCTTCTAGGAGCAAGCTCAGGGAGGAGCTCCCACCGGCTTAGGCGCGGGGAGTGGCCTGAGCCGGCAGAGAAGCTCATCCCGTTCTAGAACATGATGTCGTCTTCCGAACGACCCCAGATGCACCAAATGATAGAGGCAAAGATCGCCATGTAAACCCAGGCCATCGGGCTATATTGCAGCAGATCCATCAATACATCCCTAAAACATTTGTTTATCTAGTCCAATTATTGTGATGTTTCGTTACAGCGTCAACAGTTCTCTCAGGAAAAAGCTCCTCCTCAGGCCAGACCGGAGCTGTGCTGGGATCCCTTGCCGGAAGGGGGCTAGGTTTTTTGGCCTACAGGGTATGGGCAGATTCTCAGTGCTGAGCAAAGCCGGTTGCCTGAGAGAAAGGCAGGGGGAGCTGGACATGAGCCTAGACATTGAAGCGGAAGTGCATCACATCCCCTTCCTGCACCACGTAGTCTTTGCCCTCGCTGCGCACCAGGCCCTTCTCTCTAGCGGCATTCAGGGATCCCGCCGCCACCAGATCAGCATAGGCCACCGTCTCGGCCCGGATGAAGCCCCGCTCGAAATCGGAGTGGATCACGCCGGCTGCCTGGGGGGCTGTGGCTCCGACGGGGATCGTCCAGGCGCGGGTTTCCTTGGGGCCGGAGGTGAAGTAGGTGCGCAGGCCCAGCAGCTCGTAGGTGGCCCGGATGAGGGATTTCAGCCCGCCTTCTTTCACCCCCAACGAATCCAGATAGGCCTGTCGCTCCTCAGGGGGCAGCTCCACCAGCTCTGCTTCCACCTGGGCTGAGACCACCACCACGCCCGCCCCTTCCGCCTTGGCAAACTGGCGCACCTGCTCCACCCAGGCATTGCCGCCGGCCAGATCCGTTTCCGCCACGTTGGCAGCGTAGATCACCTTCTTGCGGGTGAGCAGCCCCAGCCCTTTGATCAACTGCTCTTCTTCCGGGCTGAGGGGCACCAGCCGGGCCGGTTTGCCCTCGTCCAGAGCGGCCTGCAGCTTCTCCAGCGCCTGCAGCTCCGCTTGGGCAGCTTTGTCGGATTTGGCCTGCTTGCGCACCCGTTCCAAGCGCCGCTCGATCTGGGCCAGATCCGCCAGGGCCAGCTCCAAGTTGATGACGCCGATATCCCGCAGAGGATCCACCGAGCCGGCCACATGCACGATGTTTTCGTCCTGGAAGCAGCGCACCACATGCACCACGGCGTCCACCTGGCGAATGTGGGAGAGAAACTGGTTGCCCAGCCCCTCTCCCTTGCTGGCCCCTGCCACCAGCCCGGCAATATCCACAAACTCGATTTGGCTGGGGACGATCTCGGCAGAGCCGCTGATCTTGGCCAGCACCTCTAGGCGCTCATCCGGCACCGCCACCCGCCCCACATTCGGCTCAATGGTGCAAAAGGGAAAGTTGGCCGCCTCGGCTTTGGCATTTTCGCAGAGGGCGTTGAACAGAGTCGATTTGCCTACATTGGGCAGGCCGACAATTCCAGCTCTGAGCATCGAGATCGCGGAGGAAAAAGCTAGGGTAACGGCAAGGGGATCCGTTGCAAAACTTTAAGATCACTATTTTGACGTTAGCATTTGTCGCCTCCGGCTGGAGCACCTTCCCCGGTGACAGATCCGCTCCCTCACCCCCCCCCCCCCACCCCCCCCCCCCCCCCCCCCCCCCCCCCCCCCCCCCAAAATAAAAAACAAGAACGCAAGCCCCAAACC
>NZ_JANSIQ010000021.1:0-71806 GCF_047502685.1 Synechococcus sp. OH20
CACGTTGCTGGTTGAGCGACGTTGGATAACAGTAGTCATGATGGCAAACTTCCCTGAGGAAGCGCGAAGATTGACAACACAACCTTAAAACATCCGTTAAGTTCTGTCAATTGGCTCATTGATCCTGAGAGAGGCCATGTCTCTTCCCCGCTGGATTTTAGGGATCCACACCACCACGCCGGTTTTGGGCTTGGCCCTGCTGCCGTTGGAGCCGGAGCTGGGAGAAACCCGCATTCTGAGCCGGTGGCTGGATCGGGAGATGGCAGCGCAGTTACACCCTTGCCTGAAGGAGTTCTTGGCCGGGCAGGACTGGTCGCAGGTGTCCGGGATCGCGGTCGCTTTGGGGCCGGGCAGCTTTACGGGCAGCCGTTTGGGGGTGAGCGTGGCGCGCCTGCTGGGTCAGCAGTTGCACATCCCAGTGTTTGGCTACTCGGCTTTGGCCGTCCTGGCCCGTCATGCGTGGATCCAGCAGGGATCCCCGGCACAGCCCTTGACGGTGGCGGTGCAGATGGACGCCAAACGGGGAGAGTGGTATGGCGGCGTGTACTGGGTGGGGGCCGAACATCTGGCTGTGGCAGTGGCCGCTCAGCTCTGGGCGGAAGCGGCTTGGCAGGCGACTCTCCGAGCGTGGCCGCAGGCTTTATCTGTGGATGCCGCCGATTTTGTGGATCCTGTGCCGGTGGTGGCGTTGGCAGAATTGGCCCGCGCCGATTTCCGGGCCGGGCTGCGCCCTCAGTGGCAGGAGGTGCTGCCCATCTATGGTCGTCGCCCCCCCATCGATCCCCAGGTGCTGAATCCGAGTGCCCCCTGATCACGGTAAGATTGGGAAGTCTGAGCAACGGATCCCTCTGCCGACATGATCTCAAGCAACGATTTGCGCCCTGGCGTCTCTGTAGAAATTGACGGAGCTCCCTACAAGGTGATTGAGTTTCTGCATGTGAAACCCGGCAAGGGAGCGGCCTTTGTGCGCACCAAACTCAAAAACATGCAGACCGGCAACGTTGTGGAGAAAACCTTCCGCGCCGGGGAAACCCTGCCGGCGGCCACCATCGAAAAAGTCGAGATGCAATATCTCTACGCAGAGGGGGACAACCTGGTGTTCATGGACATGGAGACCTATGAGCAGGCCCCCATTACTGCCACCCAAATTGGCTCCGCCGTGAAATACCTGAAAGAAAACATGCAAGTGTCAATCCTGCGCTGGAATGGGCAGGTGATCGATGTGGAGTTGCCCAACACCGTGGTTCTGGAGGTGGTGGAAACCGATCCAGGGGTGAAGGGAGATACCGCAACCGGGGGAACCAAGCCGGCCAAGCTGGAGACCGGTGCCGAGATCCAGGTGCCTTTGTTCATCAAGGTAGGGGAACGGATCCGGGTCGATACCCGCACCGACACCTATCTGGGCCGCGAGTAGCTTCTTCCCCCAGCTTAGGGATTTCCGTTGTGGACAGGTGATGCATCAGGAGTGAGCCTTCCCTTGGATGTTGTCAATTGGCAGGAAATTCGTCTTCTCCTGGCCGCTCTGCAAGAGAGCGATGTAGCCGAACTAACCCTGGAGTACAAAGATTTTCGCCTCACCTTGCGCAAAGGGAGCGCCAAAGCTCCTCCTCCTGCCGCTCCGCCGCTGGCCCCCTCCCCTGCTCCCCCTGCAGAAGCTCCTCCTCCTGAGAGCGCTCCCAAGCCTGCCCCCAGCCACTGGGTAGAGGTGACGGCGCCGATGGTGGGCACCTTCTACAGCGCCCCTGCCCCCGGAGAAACGGATTTCGTCCAGGTTGGCCAACGGGTGAACAAGGGTCAAACTCTCTGCATCATCGAAGCCATGAAGCTGATGAACGAGATAGAGGCCGAAACAGCAGGCGTGGTGAGGGAGATTTTGGTGAGCAACGGCCAGCCGGTCGAATTTGGCCAAGTTTTAATGCGACTGGATCCCACAGGGTAAAGCCAGAGTGGCGCTGCCCTCCCTTGGTGCTTTATCCTGGGGGCAATAAGCTGAAGTGCAGCAGCGACACAGTCTTGAACTGGGAGCCTTCTTGATGCCTCGGCGCTCTTCTTCCCAGAGTGGCTCTACCCCATTCCCCTTTCTGGAGGGGCGGGGTGCTGCTGATGGTGAGGCTGAGTCGAGCTTGCCGCTGGGGCAGCGTTTGCTGCGGGCAGGGCTCATTTCCCAATCCCAGTTGGCCCAGGCCCTGCGGGAGCAGCAGCAAAACCACCTCAAGTTGGGAGAAGTGTGCCTCGAGCACGGCTGGCTCACCCTGCCCGATCTCTACCGCTTTTTGCCCAGCCAGTCCCTTTCTCTGGGGGAGATTTTGGTGGCGCTGGGCCATTTGGATTTCGAGCAGTTGCGGGTTGCTCTGGCCCAACAGCGTCGTTACGGGCGGAAACTGGGGGAGATTCTCACCTGGAAAGGTTGGGTACAGCCGGCCATTTTGGATCGCGCCTTGGATGTGCAGGTGCAACTGCAACAGATGGCTTCCTCCAATGCGTGGGAGGCGCTGCAGCCTTTTTTGGCCAGGGATCCCCAGCCAACCCCCCAAAGCTCTGCAGCCGGGGATCCTCTCTGGGGGGTGGAGCCGGCTCTGCCCGTACCGGAAGAGGCCAGGATTCGGCCACCCGGGCTTGACTCTGAAGTTGGGGAAGTTCCCGTCTCCAGAACAACAGCCACGGCAGCCCTAGATCTTGCTGATGAGCCTCAACCGGCCACCTTGGCCGACTACTGCAAGCAAGTGGAAGCCTTGCAGCTGCAAATCGAGCTCCAGGAACAGGAATGGGATCGGATCCTGGCCAACATGAATCAGCAGATTGCCGATTTTCAAAGCCAGTATCAACAGCGCATTCAAAAACTGGAAGCCACCATCCGCCTCCAACAAGTGGAGCTCCAGCATCAGGCCACGTTACAGCAGGATTTGCGAGTTTGGCGGGAACAACTGCAACGGCTGGAAACGGAGTTGGCCCTTGTCCGCGCTGCGGAGCAAAAAGCCCAGCGGCAGTTGCAAACCCAGCGAGACTGCTATCAATCCGAATTGGAGCAGTTGCAAGAGCAGATCCAAATTCTGCAGAAACGCCAGTTGGACTCGGTGCCCGGCAGTGTTGTGGCCGACCTACGCGCCCAATTGGAGGCCGCACTTCATCAGATCCAGCAGCTCCGGTCGGAGCGGGATCAGTTGCAGGCCCAACTGGCCCGGCAAGTTGCAGAGTCAGAGGCTGCCCTATCCCCGCATCTGGACGCTTCCCGGCCCGAGCAGGTTGCCACCCCAGAGCAACCGATTGCGGAGCTGAGAGCCGCTGTGCAGAGGTGGCAAGAGCGCTACGCTCAGCTACAGCAAGAGCACGAAACCCAAATGGCGCGGCTTTCCGGCTACGTTCCCCCAGAGCAGGTGGAGAGCTTGCAGGCGCAGCAACAACAACTGCAAGCGGAAGTGGCGCGGTTGATGGCAGCCAACCGTGACTACGAAGCGCACATTGCCCAACTGGAGGAGCAACGGCAGCAGAGCGAAGCTTTGATCCAGCAGCTCAGGGCAGAACAGGCTGAGGCCGAGCAGCGCATTGTCCAACTGGAGGGATCCCTGCAAGCCCGCCAGGAAGCCCTGGAACAGGCTCAGCAGCAACTCAAAAGCATGGGATCCCGCCTCAGCGCCCTCCAACAGCAGCAGGCCAACTTGACGGTGGAGCTGCGAGACGCGCGGGAGCTGCTGGCGGCCTACCGACAGAGCTTGGAGACTTTACAAGAGAACCTCAAAGTTGAGCAGAACCGCAACCGTCTGCTGCAGGTGAGTTACGAACAGCAGAAGCTGATCGCCGAGGCCGCCCAAGCCCAGTTGAGAGCAGCCAACCTCCCAACCGCCAAAGAGGGGCCGGCGCATTCGTCTGGGCCTGCCAGGGGGACGGAGGAGCCCGGGCTCAACGCCGGGGAGCTTCCCGCCAATCCTGAAGACCCGCCGACGGATCCCTTGTTGGCGGAGCTTACCCCGTGGGCCAGGCATCTGTTCCAAAACTTGCAGGAGGCGGGCCTGCTGGATCGGCCCCAGATCGAACACATCCTCAGCCGTTGGCAACAGGCGGGGGGCAAGCTGACGACAGTTATCGGCGAGTGTGCGGGCCTGAAGGCGACCACGATCAAATTCTTTGCCGATGGGGGATATTCGGCCCGGCTGTCGGGGTGCCACACGCTGGGAGAGTTCCTCAAGGCTGCCGACTTGTTGGCTGCTGAGGTGCTGGAGTTCTTGCCGCCAATGGATGAAGCTTCCCCACACTGGGGGGATTCCTTGGTGGAGCGGGGGTTGTTGCGACCGGAGACGCTGCAGTATTTCCGCAAGCACTTCCTGTCGGCTCCCGCCAACCGATAACCTCATCCTCTCCTGCTGAGATGATGTTTGGAGTTGCAGCCGCCGAGACCCCTGACCCGGTGAAGGTCTTGCCCCCGCAGCGCATTGTTGGCCAGGAGATGGCAGCGCGGCTGCTGGTGGCGGCGCTGGAGAAGGGGCGGGTGACTTCCAGCTACTGTTTCTTGGGCCCCCAGGGGGTGGGTCGGGGGCTGATGGCCCGGTGGTTTGCCCAGGCACTCCTGTGCGAAGCCAGCTTTGGGATCCCTTGCGGCAAGTGCTCAAGCTGCCGTTGGCTGCTGGCGGGCAACCATCCCGACCTCCATTGGGTCAGCCCCACCTACCTGCACCAGGGCCGTCTGATCCCGGCAGAATCCCCGGAGGCGCAAACTTTGCAGCGGCGCTCGCCACCCCAAATTCGCCTGGAGCAGGTGCAGGGAATAGCTCGCTTTTGTTCCCGTAGGCCGATTCCTGCGAGGACTCCGTCCTGCTTACGCGAACGGCGCTCGGTGGTGGTGCTGGAGGGAGCAGAAACCTTGGCAGAAAGCGCTGCCAATGCCTTGTTGAAAACCCTGGAGGAGCCGGGCCCGGCTCACATCATTCTCATCGCCTCCCAGGCGGCCTCCCTGTTGCCAACCCTGCTGTCCCGCTGCCAGATGGTGCCGTTTCGCCGCCTCAGCCCAGAAGAGGTGGAGCGGGTGTTGGGTGGGTTGGGTTGTCCAGATCTGGCAGGGATCCCCCGATCCGAGCTGATCGCCTTGGCCCAGGGCAGCCCCGGCCTGGCGTTGCTGGCCCAGCAGCACCTGCGGGAGATTCCGCCATCGCTACTGGAGGAACTCAAACGTTGGCCCTGGCACTTTTCTCTTCAGCAGGCGTTGGAACTGGGCAGAGCGGTGGCCGGTTTGGAGCTGCCGGCGCAACTGTGGCTGATCGACTATTTGCAACAGCATTTCAGGCCTACAGCCCCCTATCGCGAGTGGGCGCAGGGATCCCGTCAGGCAATCCAGCAGTTGGAGCGCATTCGCCAACAACTTTTACAACTGGTGCAGCCGCGCCTCTGTTGGGAGGTCAACCTTGCCAGGATTAGGCCGGGTGGGTGATGTGATAGCTGCCGTCGGCCTGTACCCAGGCGATCTCCGAGATCCGACACCGGCGGGCGTAGGCTTCGATCTCTTCGGGGTCCCGATCCAGCAATTCCAGCTCTACTGCTTCTGATGCTCGCCAGCGGGCGGCCAAAGCCAGCGCCGCCGGGATCCCCGCCGGCACCAGGGGCACCACCAACCGCTTGCAGACCATCGCCTCGGTTTGGGGATCAGGGGGCAAGAGCCGCAGCAGCGTATCCGGCAGCAGGGTAAAGCCGATCCCCGGCTGTTCCACTTGCTGAGGGCTGTAGAGGGCATGCAGCCGGTCGTAACGTCCTCCCAAGGCGATGACCTCCCCGGCGGCCACCGCCTGAAAAACGATGCCGGTGTAGTAAGCCAGGGTTTGCAGCAGGCTCAGATCCAGCACCACCTGCACTCCATGATCCTGGAGCACCTGGCAGAGCTGCCGCAGATCCCGCAGCCGCTCAGGCGGCACTGGCAGCCGCGCCAGGTTAGAAAGAACCTGAGCGGGCTGGCCCCGCAGCCCCAGGATTTGCAGGCCAATCTGGCGGGCGGCTTCCGGCAAAGGGGCCGATTCTAGGTAAACGTAGTCGAGCCGGGCAATGGCACGGCGCACCGCCGCTTGAGCCGTGGGGGCAACTGGGCTGAGCAGGCTTTCGGTCAGGCCCACATCGCCCAGCAGCAGCGTCCAAGCGGAGATGCCGACCGAGCGAATGCAATCGGCCAACAGCAGCAGGATCTCGGCATCGGCCAGCCATCCGCCCGCCCCGATCAGCTCCACCCCGGACTGAAAAAACTCCTGGCTGCTGTAGGATCCCTCCTCCCGCCGGCTGTTGCGGAAAACGCTGCCGTGGTAGTAGAGCCGCAGCGGCAAAGGCCCGCCGGCTAGACGGGTGGCCGCCGCCCGCACAAGGGAAGCGGTGAACTCCGGGCGCAGCCCCAGCATCATCCCTTCGCCATCCCGCAGTTGCAGCACCGCCTCGGCGCGGATGGATCCCCCCGCCAGCAGTGTTTCCAGCCGCTCCAGGGTGGGGGTGATGAGGCGCTGGTAGCCGTAGCGGCGAAAAACCTGGGTGAGCTGAGCCTCCAGCCTCTCCCGTCGCTGTACTTCCCGGGGCAGCAAATCGCGGGCGCCGCTGGGGGGGCGCAGGCTGCTGGAAAGGGTGGAAGCAGCTAAGGACTCCGTCCCGCTGACGCGATCGTACACAGGCTGCTCCGGCAGAGTGTCCTGCCGCATCATACTGGATCTGCGGGGTCAGCCGGGATCCCTGGGAAACTCAGGCCACTCCCAGATGGGGTCGGTGGAGCGCACCCGGTGCATCCCGGCGGCGGCAAAGCGGGCGAAGGCCGCCTCCGCCTGCTCGCTGAAATCCACCCCGCCGGGGATCACCACCGCTGAGGTGCAATCTTCCAGAAGATAAACTTTCTTAGCCAGGCTGGGATCCGTGGCTTGGATCTCCTGCAACAGGTCGTTCACCGTCCAGGCCACACAGTGGCTTTTGGCTTGGCCGGCCACGATCAGCGCGTCAAACTGCAACAGGTGGCAGATGAGGGACGCGTTTTTCTCGTCGATGGGATCCCCTTCCGGCCCGGTCAAGACCTCCGGACTGAGCACGGAATAATTTTCTGTCAAGGGGTTGGCTCCCTTGAGCTGCAGGCTGGGCTGGCTGTGGCGGGCCATGCCGTGAAAGAAGATCGCCTCTTCCACCGCCGGCACCAGAGCATGGCCGATCCCTCCCAACATGGAGTGGTAGGGCCAGACGATGAGGGGATATTTGCCCCCTTGCTCCAACTGCTCGGCGTAGTGCAGGGCATAAACCTGCAGCCGCGTCAGATCCCCTTGGGTGAGGTTGGCAGCCATTGCGGGGTTCACCCGCCACCGCCCGCAGCGAATATCGGCTGCCGAAATGGCCGTGGCCGGTTCAGGATGGGCTCCCTGCGCGTCCACCCAAAAGACGGGGTGGAAAATCTGCATGGCTGTGTGGGTGTCGAGGGTGGCGATGATCTGGGTGATGTGGGCCAAGTTGCGATAGATAAACTGACAAAGCCGTCGATTGTCTTCCACCGCACCCAAACCGCTGGAGCCGGCCACAAACAGCTCAAAGCCAGGAATGCAAAAGGTATTCTGCACATCGATCAGCAACAAGCCCACCCGCACCCGATCGGCCTCTGCCGGTGGGATCCCGTGCTCCTTGGCCCAGCGCTCGGCTTCTGCTGCCCGCTGTTGGTAGGGCACCCGCCAGATCTCTCCCACCCGCTCCGGCGCAAAGTGGGGCGGCAGGCTCGCCGGCGCCTCAACAGCTAGCTCCTCTAGCATGGGATTCATGGCGTTCTTCCACTGCAACTTGGCCGACCTCGCACAAGCGCGCTCAGGGTTGACGGGGTCGGGTGGATACTTATGGTTAATCTTACTATAAGTCGGGGCTAGAGTTTTGCCCAGGTGGCCGCTCATGTTCTCGGCTACGTTTGGGTTGGGTGTTTTGTCAAGACTGGTTTTTCCAGTCTTGCGGGGGTTGTGGTGCTGCTTGTGGATCCCTGACAGGCAGGCTTACTTATGGTAGGTTTCACTATAACCTTGGCGGCAACCCGCCGCGTGCTCCCGTCCCCCTCCACCTGCCCTGAGGTTTTTCATGTTGAGCCCTGATTTCTCGTCGTTGCGGCCCCAAGACTATGGTTTGCTGACGGATCTGTACCAGTTCACCATGGCCGCCTGCTATGTGGGGGAAGGGTTAGAGGCTCAGCCTGCTGCCTTTGAGCTGTTTGTGCGGCGGCTGCCCACCGACTATGGCTATCTGATCGCCATGGGGCTCGCCCAGGCAGTGGACTATCTGCAGCAGCTCAGCTTTGCCCCCGAGGCTTTGCAGGCGCTGCGGGAAACGGGCATTTTCGCCGATGCGCCGGAGCGCTTTTGGGATCTGCTGGCCCGCTGCCGGTTTGAGGGAGATGTGTGGGCAGTGCCGGAAGGAACCGCCATTTTCGCCAACCAGCCTCTATTGCGGGTGGAAGCCCCCCTCTGGCAAGCCCAACTGGTGGAGACCTACCTGCTGGCCACCTTGAACTACCAGACCCTGATTGCCACCAAGGCGGCCCGGATGCGGGATGCGGCGGGGGATGAGGCCATTTTGCTGGAGTTCGGCACGCGGCGAGCTTTTGGGCCCCAGGCGGGGCTGTGGGCGGCCCGGGCGGCGCTGGCTGCAGGGTTTAACGCCACTTCCAACGTCTTGGCGGCTCTGAAATTGGGGCGCAAGCCGGCAGGAACCATGGCCCATTCCCTGGTGATGGCCATCGCTGCTCTCTCGGGCGACGAGACCCGCGCCTTTCAATCCTTTCGGCGCTACTTTCCCCAGGCCGCGCTTTTGATCGATACCTACGATCCCATCCAAGGGGCGCGCACGGCAGCCCAACTCTTTGCGGCCACCCATCCGGATCAACTGGGATCGCGCGGGGAAATCGGCGGGGTGCGCATCGACTCCGGAGATTTGGAAGATCTCTCTCGCCGGGTAAAGCAGATTTTGCCCCAGGGAGCGCCGGTGTTTGTCAGCGGCGACCTCGACGAACACGAGATCGAGCGTCTGCATCGCTCCCAAGCTCCCATCAGCGGCTACGGGGTGGGCACCCGCCTGGTGACCGGGGAAGGGGTCAACGGGGTGTACAAATTGGTGGAAATCAACGGGATCCCGGTGGCTAAGGCTTCCTTTGCCAAAGCTACTCTTCCCGGGCGCAAGCAGATCTTTCGCAGCCCTGAGGGAGACTTGTTGGGCCGGTTCGATGAGCCCCCGCCCCCCGGCTACGAACCGCTGTTACGCCAGATCATGCACAGGGGTGTGCTGCTGGCTCCCTTGCCAGATCTAGAAGCCATCGCCCGCACCAGCCGCGCTTCTGTGCTGCGCCTACCTCAGGGGGTGCGGCAACTGCGCCAGCCGGATCCCTGGCCCATGGCCCTGACCGCGGCCTTGCAACGGGTAAAAGACCACACCCTCGGTCAGGAATCTGCCTGAGGAAAGGGAGTTTTGCTGCATTATAATGTCTTGGCTTTCAAGTCTCTGCTTCGAGATCTGAGTTTTGCTATTGGACTTGAGCCACTTCGCTGCCTAGACTTTTCCCGCTCTTTGCCCCCAACTCTATGACCCAACGTGCCTTAATTACCGGCATCACTGGACAGGATGGCTCTTATCTGGCCGAGCTGCTGCTGCAGAAAAACTACGAAGTTCACGGCATCATCCGCCGCGCTAGCACTTTCAACACCGACCGCATCGACCACATCTACGTGGATGCCCATGACCCGCAAGCCAGGCTATTTCTCCACTACGGGGATCTCACGGACGGCACCACCCTGCGCCGGATCCTGGAACAGGTGCAGCCGACGGAAGTGTACAACTTGGGGGCCCAATCCCACGTGCGGGTGAGTTTTGATGCGCCGGAATACACCGTCGACGCGGTGGCCATGGGCACGCTGCGTCTTCTAGAGGCCATCCGCGACTACCAACAGCGCACCGGGATCCGGGTGAAGTTTTACCAGGCGGGATCCTCGGAGATGTTCGGCCTGGTGCAGGAGATCCCGCAGAAGGAGACCACCCCCTTCTACCCCCGCAGCCCCTATGCCTGTGCCAAGGTGTACGCCTACTGGCAGACGGTCAACTACCGCGAAGCCTACAATCTGTTCGCCTGCAACGGCATTTTGTTCAACCACGAGAGCCCACGGCGGGGGGAAACCTTTGTAACCCGCAAGATCACCCGCGCCGTCAGCCGCATCGTGGCCGGTAAACAAAGCAAACTGTACCTGGGCAACCTGGATGCTAAGCGAGACTGGGGCTACGCCAAAGACTATGTCGAGGGAATGTGGATGATGCTCCAACAACCCCAGCCGGACGACTATGTGTTGGCTACGGGGGAAACCCACACCGTGCGCGAGTTCGCGGAACGAGCCTTCGCGCTGGTGGGTCTGCCCATTACCTGGAAAGGCTCCGGCCCAGCCGAACAGGGATTGTATAAAGACCAGGTGTTGATCGAGATCGACCCCCGCTACTACCGCCCAACCGAGGTGGATCTGCTGCTGGGGGATGCTTCCAAAGCCAAGCGAGTCCTGGGGTGGGAGCCCAAAGTGAGCTTCCCACAATTGGTGGAGCTGATGGTGCTGGCCGACTTGGAAGCCATCGGCCTGGATCCGGATCCCATCCTGGGGGAACGGCGCACCCTCAACGGCCTGCTCAGCGAAGATCGCGCCTTCATCCGCACCCAACTGGGGGTTCATTACGACTGACAAGAGGGATAAGACGGTCGAGACGGGATCCCAAAAACCGCTTCGTCCCCCTTGCCCAGATCGGGGAGTGAACGCTTAATATAGGAGATCGCCAATTCTTCTAGCTTCCTGAACGTTCGACCCTGGACATCCTTTGCTGATTTCGGAGAACTGCCCGCATGTCCCGCTACACAGGTCCCCGTCTAAAAATTATTCGTCGCTTCGGGGGACTTGATCTGCCCGGTTTGACGCGCAAGCGCCCCAAAAATAACAATCCGCCCGGTATGCATGGCGCCGAGCGCAAGAAAAAGTCTGAGTATGCCATTCGCCTAGAAGAAAAGCAGAAGGTGCGCTTCAACTATGGGCTAAGCGAACGGCAGATGATCCGCTACATGCGCAAGGCACGGCGCTCCAAGGGATCCACCGGCTTGGCCCTGTTGCAGATGCTGGAAATGCGGTTGGATTGCATCGTGTTTCGTCTGGGCATGGCTCCCACCATCCCGGCAGCTCGACAGTTGGTGAGCCACGGTCACATAGAGGTTAACGGCCAAAAGGTCACCATTCCCAGCTATGGCTGCAAAGTGGGGGACGTGATTACGGTCAGAAACAAGGAATCTTCCCGCAAGCTGGTAGCCGCCTACGCAGAGTATCCGGGTCTGTTTCTACCTGACTACCTGGAGTTTGACAAAGAAAAGCTGCGCGGACGCATCAAAGAACTGCCCCCCCGCGAGCAAATTTGCGCTCCGGTCAACGAGCTTTTGGTGGTTGAGTTCTATTCCCGTAAGCTCTAAGGATCCCTTTTGCTGCTAACTCCCCTCTCCCCCTGGGAGAGGGGCTGGGGGTGAGGGAGCAAAGCCAAGGAAATGGGTTAGAGGCTGCCGATGGCCCGCCGCAGTTGTACCAAGGCGCGGTTGTAGGCGATCACAGCATCAGAAAGGTTGCCACGGGCGGTGGTGAGGGCAGCTTCGGCATTGATCACCTCTGTCTGAGTGCCCACCCCCGCTTGCAAGCGCAGCCGGGCCAAGCGCAGGCTTTCTTCTGCCGAGGCAATCGCCACTTTGGCCGAGTCGATCTGCTCGCGGCTGGAGCTGAGGGTCAGGAAGGCTTCTTCCACCCCCCGCTGGATTTCATTGCGGGTGCCAACGAAATTGCTCACGGCCACTTGTCCATCGATCTGGGCTTGGCGGGCTTGGGCAGATGCTGCTCCCCCATCGAACCACGTCAAGCTGAAATTGGCTCCGACCGAATAGCCAACATCAAAACTGTTGCGGCTGGCGTTGAAATCGTTAACGGCATCGAGGGTGGCGAACAAACCGACCTGGGGGCCATTGCGGGCTTGGGCCAGGCGCACACGGCTTTGGGCTTGTTCCAGCTCGCGGCGTTGGCGCTCCAGCTCTTGTCGTTGGGCGAAGGCAGCGATGATGGTCTCTTCCAAGCTGAGATCCCATTCTCCCATCGGCTCGATGCGGTCGCTGGCCAACACATCGGTGGGGCTGGGAAAGTTCAGCAGTTCGGCCAGACGGCGGCGATTCAGTTGTTGGATGTTTTGGGCCGCCAGCAAGGCTTGTCGGTTGTTGGCCAATTCCGTCTCTGCTTGGAGAATCTCGAAGCGCGTGCCCAGCCCGGCCCGTTCTCGAGCTTGAGCATCCCGCAGGGTGGCTTCCGAGCTTTCGACAGCAGCCTGTCTGATGGCAACCCTGGCATCGGCGCTTTGCAGATCGTAGTAGGCGTTGGCCACAGCTTGTTTGACCGTCTGCAGGGCTTGCTCCAGTTGCAGTTGGGCGACGCGCAGAGCTTCTTGGGCCAGCTTCAGGTTTTGCTCCCTGAGGCCAGTGTCAAAAGCGGTGTACTCCACCCGCACCACGCTGGCTGAGAAAGTGTGAACTTCGCGGCTTGGCCCGCCGCCGGGTGAAGGAGGTTCGCTGTATTGGTAACTGGCTCGAGTGGAGAGGCTGGGAGCAAAGGCAGCTTGAGCGACGGCCACCCCGGCCTCGGCCCGCTCGACGGCCAGCCTGGCCTGCTGCACAGTTGGGTTTTGGGCCACGGCGAGCTCCAGGGCTTGTTCCAAAGACAAGCCCTCTCTTCGCTCAATGCGCACCTGCAAGGGGGATTGGGGTACTACCAATTCTTCAGCCGTCAAGGCTCCCTGCACCGCCAGGTCAGCGGCAGGGGCGGAGTCGGCAAGGTTGGGGGGAATCGATAGGGTGGGGGGGGGTGGGGGGGTGAGGATTTCGCGGCTGTTGGGCAGAGCAAAAGTAGCGGAGCCAGGGGCTTCCGGCTGGGCAAGAGCAGGAGCAACCCAGAGCAGACTCAACAGTAGGCCACAGGGGGCGGAACGGGCAAGGTGCAACTGGGATCCCGCCAAGCCCATCTGCCCTTGAGGAAGTCGCAGCGGATCCCCAGCTACATTTTCCATCGCCATTGCGTTGGGATTCTCAACATCACCCCTAGCAGTATCGCAGAATGAAAGACAAATATAAAACGGTTTTCCACAGGATCTCTTGCTGCTCCGCTGACCTGCCCGACCTGCGTCCGGTGGGATTTGCGCTCTGCCCAAGCACTGGGTTCGATGGAATGCCACCAAGTAGATTTAGGATCTGAGTAGCACGAGTTCAGCCATGACCAGTCCCAAGCCGGCATCTTCTCCCCCCCAAAACTCTCCGCCCCTCTGGCTCAGCCTGGCGTTGGGGCTCACCACCGCTCCGGTTCTGTTGGGCCTGGTCTTGGCGGATCGGGCCGGCAAATGGCTGGGATCCCTGAGCTGGGAAGATCCGGGTTGGTGGCTGGGGGAACGGCTGCCCAACTTGGACAGGGCCACGCTGCAGGCCCATGAGCAACAGCGCAAAAACTCTGCCCCAGTCGAGAATTCTTAGCTTCCCTATTGCTTGCGTATCATAGGTAAAGCGAATCTGCAGCAGGAGTTAACAGCCTTTGCGTAGACTGGCCAGACCGCCGCAGGAGTTCACCTCCGGGTTCTCGGGGGTGCTGTTTTGGTTGAGCGCATTCCTCTTCACGGCGGTGGTGAGCGCTTGTCTAGGCTATCTATTCGGCCAACGAGCCCTATCGGGGGTTTCTTCTCCCGTCACCGGTTCCGGTCAGGCTTCTCGCTCCCGCGCAGTTCGGGATCCCCGCAGCGTGCCCTTGCTGAACGAGGCTGAGGTGATCGCAGCAGCGGAAGCAAACCTTCGCCCACCCCCAACGCCTACCCCTCTTTTCACGGCAACGCCCACGCCAGTCGCAACACCTACCCCAACGCCCACCCCCCGCCTGTCGCCTGAGTTGGCGGCGGCCCCCTCTCCAACGCCTACCCCCCGACCTGTCACTCCATCTCCGCCGCCTCCCCGCGCCTCGTCACCGGCGCCCACCCCACCTCCCCTCCCTCGGCAAGTTGCCACCAGTGGCCAGGTTGCCATGCAGGTGCTCTCGGTTCGTCGCGAGGGAAGCCAAGTAGTCTTGAATGTGGCTATGCAGAACAACTCGTCAGAGACGGTGCGCTTTCTCTACAGCTTCATGAACGTTACCGACGACAACGGACGCTCGATCAACGCTCTTGCCCAAGGTTTGCCGGGGGAGTTGCCCCCCAACAGCCAAGTTTTCCAGGGCATCATCCGCATCCCAGCTTCCAGCTTGGCTGGATCCCGCTCCCTGTCCCTGAGTTTGGCCGATTACCCCAGCCGCCGCCACCGAGTGGGAGCCAGCGGGATCCCGGTGCCGCCCTAGCCCCTCTCTTCTTTTGGCTTCAGGCCGGCGATCCGTTCGCGCTCTTGGGGCTAGATCCCCAGGTCTTTACAGGGAAACATGAGGTGGCAGTGCCCAGTCCAACCTTTGAACAGCCTGAGCAAATCCGAGAGCTCTTCGACCGCATTGCTCCCCACTACGACTTCTTTAACCAAACCTTGAGCTTGGGTCTCCATCAGGTTTGGAAGCGCATGGCCGTGCGTTGGTCGGGCGCCAGCTCAGGGGATCACGTGCTGGATCTGTGCTGCGGAACCGGCGATCTGGCCCTGCAGTTGGCCCGCCGAGTAGGACGCAGGGGTCGTGTAGTGGGCCTAGATTTCTCTCCCGCCATGCTGAACATTGCCCGGCACCGCTCCCGGCAGCTATTCCCTAACCATCCCATCGAGTGGGTTCTAGGAGACGCTCTGACCTTGCCTTTTCCCAACGATAGCTTCGATGCCGTTACCATGGGCTACGGCTTGCGCAACGTGAGCGATATTCCCCAAGCCTTGCGCGAGATCCGACGGGTGCTAAAGCCGGGGTGCCGTGCCGCCATTTTGGATTTTCATCGCCCTACAGGGATCCCTTTTCTCGAACACTTTCAGCGCTGGTACTTGAACACCCAGGTCGTTGCCCAGGCCAAAGCCTTGGGACTGGGATCCGAATATGCCTACATCGATCCCAGCCTGGATCGCTTTCCATCTGGAGAAGAGCAGCGGCAGATGGCCCTGCAGGCAGGGTTTGCTAGCGCCAAATTTTACCCCCTAGCGTGGGGCATGATGGGGGTACTGGTGATTGAGGCCTGTCACTGCGATCGTCAGTGTAGCGCCTCATAGGGATCCTTTGGCCTCCGCCTAAGTAGATAGGGATCCACCTGAGGCTCAGGCTCTGACCTAAACCATTGGTAGCAAACAAGCTGGACATCTTCTTGATTAAAAAACGGTGGATTCTGATGGTGAGAGGGGAGATCCTTGTACAATTCCTCATCAATAAACAACTCATCCAGCGAGTCAATTAGATTGGCAACATCCCGATCCTTCTGATAAGTTTCCCAAAGTTTCTTACAGTCTCTCTTCTATGTACGAATGCTTTTGATATGGGTAGCCAAGTCCAGCTTCCACCCCGTTCTCACGGGGAATTTTTGCGCTGGGTAAACCGGTTTATGGGCAGCGTTCAGATCCTAACTCCTCCAGAACTGGCTGAGCAGCATGCCAAGCTGGCTGAGGAACAGTTGCAGAGGTACCTAGAGCACACTCGATGCGGGCAAGATAGAAGGCCGGGACGAGACGTCGAGGATCTCACTCCGGCAGACGGGCCAAGCTGACCCCTCGGTAGTAATAGGCCAAAATTTGGTGGTAAGTCCAGCCCTGACGGGCCAATTCTTGGGCGCCCCACTGGCTCATGCCAATGCCATGCCCGTACTTGGGATAGGGGCTAAAATCCGGCAGACTTCTCAAGTAGGGGATCCCGCTCACCCCAACGGTTTGGCTGCCGGCGCTGGCGCTGTACATGGCGTTTACAAATTGCCCCCCATACACCATGACGATGCCGCGGGTGGCGTGTGTTGCTGCTAGGGCGGCGGCTGAGCGCTGCGAGAGGCCCCGATACACCTGGGAGCGGGTGTCGCTAAACACATCAAACCAGCCGCGGGAATTGCGGTGGTGAAGAACATAGGTGCGGGCTGCCACCGCCTGGGCCTTGAGGGCCTCGGGCAAGAAGCGGGATCCCATCTCGGCTTCCACCACGCCGGCCACGTAGTCTTCTAGATCCACGTAGTTGATGGCCATTACCCTGTTGTACCCGGTCAAGAGCACCTTGCCGGAATACCAGCGGCCATCCACCGCCACCAGGCCACCCGCTGGCGGCTCGATGAACAACACCGGGCTGACCACCCCCTGCAGGCGCACCCCTTGAGGGCCGGGCTGGGCCAAAAACCCTTGCATGGGCGGCAACTCGGCCAGCACCTCTTGGCGGCTGTTGGTCAGTTGGGCGGGGCGAGAAACGCCCACCACCACAGGGGCGGTGGCATCGGCCAATTGCACGCGCACCGTCACCCCCCAAGCGCTCTCTATCCATCCCCCTAAGGTGCCCACCAGCAGGGATCCCATCAGGGCAAGCCAACCCCGTGCTCCCATAGCCTCTGTCCAGAGTTCTTTTTTGTACAGCAACCCCAGCCTAGGATAGAGCAAATCGGACTTGGGAACGAAAATCAGGGTGCCTAAAGGGCGGGACGGGATCCCGTTGACAAGGGAGTGGGCGGATGGGGTTGCTCCAAAGGGAGAGGATCAGGTTGTCGAAACCGATCCGGTTCCAGGCCCAAGGCAAAGCACAGGGAGGATCCCGGTCGTCCATTGGAGAAGCAGAGAAAAGCTCCCAGCGAAGCCAATGCCAGAAGGGCCGCATAGCCGAACATGGCCCGATAGCCGGATCCCAGCGCCAGGGTGCCCAGGATCGGCCCCGCCAGCCCAATGCCCAAGTCAAACCCACACATCACCAAGCTGAACAAACGCCCCCGCTCCGCCGGCTCAGAGCGATCGGCTACCAGGGCGGAGATCAGCGGGATCAAGGTGCCAAAACCCGACCCCACCACGATCCCGGCGACAAGAAAAGCCCCGACGCTGTCGGCAACCAACAGGATCCCCATCGCCAGAGCATAGGTGGCCAAGCTCAGAGAGATAAACGGCCCCCGCCCGTAGCGATCGGAAGCGCGACCAGCCAGCAGGCGCACGCCGAAGCTGGCAAAGGCCACCGCCGTATAAAAAAGACCGGGATTGAGCGGAACTCCGACCTCTTGGATCAACAGGGCCACAAAAGTAGTCTGGGTGCCGAAGGCCAGCCCCACCAAGAGCATGACCCCGGCGAGAGAGCACACCTTGGGGTTGAGCACAAGGCCCCAAAACGCTCCATCCGGGGGCAGGGATCCCCAACCCCCACGGCGCTGCTCGCGAACCGATTGGGTACAGAGAAAGCCCACCAACCCCAGCAGAGCGGCAAAGAGAAACAGAGGGCCATAACCAACCAGCTCCTGCAAAAAGCCGCCCAAAGCAGGGCCGATGGCTACACCAATGGGATTGACCAAACTCATGTAGCCCAAGATCTCGCCGCGTTTTGCTTCCGGGGCAAAATCCGCCACCAAAGTAACGTAGGCGGTGGCAAAAGCGGCGATGCTGATCCCGTGAAAGGCCCGCACCAGCGCTATCCACGGGATCCAATCCCAGAGCCAGTACCCCAAAGGCGCCATCCCCGCCGCGCCCATGCCGATGAGCAAGACGATCCGGCGACTATGGCCATCCGCCAGCCGCCCCAACCAAGGGCGAAAAGCCAGCAGCCCAATCGAGAAGGCCCCCATCACCAAGCCCACCTCTTGGCTGGTGCCGCCCACATCCCGGACGTAGAGCGGCAGTGTGGGCAACAGCGAAGACAGACTGGCCCAAAAGAGCAGCCCGGCCACGAAGAGAATGCCCAAGTTGCGCCGCTGCGCCGGCTGTAGCTGCCCGAATACCCTCACGCCCACTCCCGATGAAACTCTCACAACCCTGCCAGGGAGCAAAGCTGTCTCCACAGCATCCCTGAACAGAAATATTACGAAATGTCTATTTGGGTGCTGACTTTTTCAATCTTAACCTCTTGTCTGGAACTGTGCAGGATCCCTGTTCAGGGGCAGCCGTTAGCCTGGAAGTGGCCTTTTTGTACGCTCGCCTATGGTGGAACGGTCAGATCCCTTGACTCGCGGTTTGGTTGCCCTGATTCGGGGCTACCAGATAGGCATCTCCCCTTGGCTGCCTCCTGCCTGCCGCTACTACCCCACCTGCTCCCAGTACACCCTGGAAGCGGTGCGGCGCTACGGCGCCATCCGAGGCAGTTGGCTGGGGATCCGCCGCCTCTGCCGCTGCCACCCTTGGCATCCGGGGGGCTACGACCCAGTGCCCGACTTGCCAGGATCCGCACCTGACGAAACTTATCGCCCCAGCCGAGATTGATTGACGAGGGGGATCCCTGTCAGGCCAAGATCGGTGTTGCCGGAAAAGGCTGTATTTGGGAGCCGGTCAGTCAGGAATAGCAGGCCACCGCCTCGATTTCCACCAAGGCATTCAAGGGCAAGCCAGCCACCTGCACGCAAGAGCGGGCCGGCGCCGGGTCTGCGGCAAAAAACTCTCGATAAACCTCGTTCATGGCGGCAAAGTCTTTCATATCCGCCAAAAAAACCGTGGTCTTCACCACATTGGCCAGGCTCGTGCCCCCTGCTTCCAGCACCGCCTTCAGGTTCAGCAACGCCTGCCGAGTTTGCGAGGCAACATCTTCCCCCGCCAGCTTGCCAGTTTTGGGATCCAGGCCCACCTGGCCGGCGGCAAACAGAAAAGGCCCCGAAGCAACAACGCCCTGGCTGTAAGGGCCGACAGGAGCAGGAGCGGCCTCGGTTTGTACAGCACAAGGGCCTGGCCCGGTTTGGCCCTGCGGATGGCCCATCGCGGAATTGGCCAGATTGCTCGGCTCCATAGAGGTTTGCCCCCGTGAAGAGAAGCTCTTTCGCTACGCTACCACAGGCCGATCCCAGAGAAGACGAACCCGCAATGCCAAAATAGGCTTGTCGGGAAGAAAAAGTACTCATGCCTTTGATCAAGTTGCAAACCTCTCTGCAGCCAGAACCTGCCGCCGTGGCAGACCTACTCAAGTTCCTCTCTGCTGCTCTGGCTAAGCAGTTGGGCAAGTCGGAAGCCTACGTGATGACTGCTTTTGAAGGAGGGATCCCGATGACCTTTGCCGGCAGCGCCGATCCCTGCTGCTATGTAGAGATCAAGAGTATTGGGCAGTTTTCCGCCGATCAAACCCGATCCCTGAGCGAGTTTTTTTGCAGCACCATCGAGGACAAATTGGGGATCCCCAAGAAGAGGATTTACATTGAGTTCGGCGATGCCAAAGGCTATCTTTGGGGATGGAACGGCACGACCTTTGGGTGAAAGCTACTTCACACAAGTCAAGCATCTCCTCGCCTGGCTGCTCCAGCCTATCTAGCAAAAGCTTTTTGACGCTCCCGACCGCCGTGGCAGACCCCACCCAACCCAGAACAAATCCCGCAAAGCAGCAGCTTCTGCTGAAGCTTGCTGGCGTTTTGGGCGTGGCCGTTCTTGTTTTTTGGGCAGCCCATCGATTGGGATTTTTTGGAGTTATTCAAGACTGGTTCGCCGAGGCTCTGGGCTGGGTGGAAGGCTTGGGGCCGGTGGGGCCGGTGCTTTTCATTGCCATCTACATTGTGGCCACTGTGCTGCTTCTGCCGGCTTCGGTGCTGACCTTGGGCGCAGGGGCTGTGTTTGGGGTGCTGGCTGGGGCTTTGTACGTGCTGATTGGGGCAACCATTGGAGCCAATTTGGCCTTTCTCATTGGGCGCTACTTGGCGCGGGAACGGGTGGCCAGATGGATCGAGGGCAATCCCCGGTTTGCGGCCATCGATCGGGCGGTGGGGCGCGAGGGATGGAAGATCGTCGGCTTGATTCGTCTGTCGCCCGCCTTTCCCTTTAATCTGCTCAACTACGCTCTGGGACTGACCCAAGTTTCTTTTCTGAATAACCTGCTGGGCACCGTCGGGATCGTGCCGGGCACCTTTATGTATGTGTACATCGGCTCGCTGGCGGGATCCCTGGCCAACAGGGAAGGCCTGGATCCCCAAGCGCAAATGGTTCAGTGGGCCGTTCGCCTTGTGGGCCTCATCGCCACCGTAGCTGCCACCGTCTACATCACCCGTGTGGCTCGGCAAGCCCTACGGGAAGTGGTGGAGCCTGTCTAGGCCAATCCAAGTCAGGTTTGAACTGGGGAGCCCGCGGGGGGTTAGCAGCGTCCACCCTTGCGCAGAGGCTTAGCCAACCAGTTGGCAGAGGGTCTCTTGTCTTTCTCGGTCTTGTTCGGCCAGTTCCTGGATGGCGCGTTGGTACACCTGGGCGGGTGTGGATCCCTGGTTGACCTGTCTCAGCCAGCGCTGGGCCTCGTTGCCCTGTTGGAGCAGAGTTTGCAGGGGAGCCAAGAAGCAGCCCAAGCCCTGGGGTTGGCCGATGCGCCAGGCTTCAGTCAGCAGCTCTTCAATCCACTCCTGGGCTAAGCGTTCGCGGCCAGTGCGCCAGTCAATCAGCCGAGCTTGCAGCGATTCTCGAGCAGCGGCCTGCTCGTTGGCCTCGCAAAGGCTCTCCAGCTCCGCTGGGGTAAAAGGCCCCCCCAAGGGATCCAGCGCCTCCGGCTGAGATAGCAATTGCCAGAGGCGGGCCTCTACTAGGGCGGTGATGGCCAGGATCATCACCGGATCTGCCACCAGGTCGCAGATGCGCAGCTCCACCCGGTTAAGCTGGTAGGGCCGCTCCGGGCCGTTGGGCCGTACAGAAGCCCAGAGGTGGCGCACGTTCTGCATCGTGCCCAGAGCCAGTTGCTCCTGCATCCAGGCGATGTAGTGGGCGTGATCCCGGAAGAAGGGCACCTGGGCTGGCGTTTTGGGAAACACCTGCCAACGGCTGGAATGGTAGCCCGTTACCTGGCCGTCCAGAAAAGGAGAAGAAGCGCTCAGGGCCAAATAAAGAGGGGCTTCCGCCCGCAATAGGCGACAGGCGAGGAAAATGGCTTCCGTATCCGGCAGACCGACATTGATGTGGATGCTGGCGGTCACCACCCGCGTGCCGTAGGTGCGCTCGATGTAGTCGTGGTAGGGGTTGCCCGGATCCGAGCGCTCGAAGTGGTCACTGCCGCCCAAAGCCAGCGTGCTCCCCGGCAGCAAGGTGTAGGGGCCAAGACGGCGCAAAAACTGCCGCAGTTGCAGGCGAGGCCGAAGCAAGGCACAGAGCAGGTCTTCGTAGCGGCGAAGGGGCGGGGTGATGTATTCAACGTTGCGCCGATCGGGTTCTCGCACAAACTCCGGCAAAGCCTGGCAGATGCGATCCGATAGGCCCACCACTTCCCCGGCGGCGGTGCCGGTGTACATCTCCACCTCAAAGCCCTTGGTCAACAGCACAGGCCAGCCTCCAGCCGCAGCCTCCTCAGTCTACCTTTTTCCTCCTCTACCCATTTTCCCAGTCTCGCCCCACATTACAATGTCGGCAGCACTTGAAGGCAGAAGTAAGGCGAGATGCGGGATCCCATCTATATCCTAGGGGCGGGGCCGGCGGGCATGGCGGCTGCCTATCGCTTGACCCAGCTAGGCTTCCCCGTGGTGGTGGTGGAACGAGAAGACAGGGTCGGGGGCCTGGCCAAAAGCATTCGCTACCAGGGGTTCATTCTCGACTATGGCCCGCACCGGTTTTTTACCAAGATCCCAGCGGTGCTGGAGCTGTGGAACCGGGTTTTGGGATCCGAACAGGTGACTGTCCGGCGGCTTACCCGCATCTACTACCGCAAGCAATATTTTCAGTACCCCATCCAAGCTTGGGAAGTCCTGCGCAAAGTTGGCTGGTGGGAAAGTCTGCGCATTGTCCTTTCCTATCTCTGGGCGCAACTCATGCCGCAGCCGGCTCCCCAGAACTTTGCTGACTGGGTCAAGGGAAAATTCGGCACCCAACTTTTTCAAATGTTCTTTAAGGGCTACACGGAAAAGCTGTGGGGGATCCCTTGTACCGAAATCAGTGCCGATTGGGCTGCCCAGCGCATCAAAGGTCTTAGCCTTGGGCAAGCCATCCGCAAGGCCCTGGGGTGGAAGCGCGGCTCCGTCAAATCTCTGATCGACCAATTTCAGTTCCCTCGCCTGGGATCCGGCCAGCTCTATGAAAAAATGCAGGAGTACCTGCTGGCTGAGGAGCAGAAGGTCTTGCTCAATACAGAGGTGATCGCTCTTAGGCAGGAGGGATCCCGGATTGTCGAGCTGCAACTGCGCCATCTTCAGGATGGAAGGGAAACATGGGTCTCCCCCTCCCACGTCATCTCTTCGATCCCTCTGACAGTGTTGGTGCAGAGCCTGCGGGAACTGCCTCCCCCAGAAGTGCTGCAGGCAGCCCGCAACCTCAAGTTTCGCAACACGGTTTTGGTTTACTTGATTGTGGAGGGATCCCAGCTTTTCCCCGACAACTGGCTGTATATCAACGACCCAACAGTGCAAGTTGGTCGGGTAACCAACTTTGCCAATTGGTCGCCGGCCATGCTCCCCAACCAGGAACAAACCCCCTTGTGCTGTGAGTATTGGTGCAACTTTGGGGATCCCTTGTGGCAAGCCCCTGAGGAGGAATTGCTGGCTTTGGCTGAGAGGGAGCTGCGTCAGATTGGCCTGCTCCAGGATCAGCAGATCTGCGGCGGCTTTGTGGTGCGCCTGCCCCGCACCTATCCCATCTACGCCGGCAGCTACAAAGAAGATCTAGCCACTTTGCAGAAGTATCTTGGCCAGTTTGAAAACCTGCAACTGGTGGGTCGCTACGGCTCGTTTAAGTACAACAACCAGGATCACAGCTTGCTGATGGGCCTATTGGCGGCGGAAAACATCCTCCGCCCCGGCAGCCACGATCTCTGGCAGGTGAACTCCGATGACGATTACCAAGAAGAGATCAAAGTGCCACCCCCACCTGCGAAGGTCTGGCGATGAGCTTCTCTCTTAGCCATCTGTTGCGGCAAAGCCGGCAGCGTCTTGCCCCTTTCTCTATCCAGGTTCTGCTGCCAAGCTTAGCCTTGACAGGGTTGCAGATCTTCTTAATCTCCCTTTGGAGCCAGGAGGATGACTATGCTTCCATCTTCAAGGGTTTAACCCAGTGGGATAGCCATTGGTATTTGGGGATTGTGCGGCAGGGCTATCAGTTTGTCGGCTTTGACAAGATTGCCTACGAGCAGAGCAATGTGGCCTTCTTTCCTGGCTACCCTCTGGCCGTTATTGCCCTCAGCCGCTTGTTGCGGGTTGAGCCTGAGTTAGGGCTTTACCTGACCGCCCAGCTCTTTTGTTGGCTGATGTGGGTTTACCTTTTCCTATTTTACCGCCGCTGGCAGATCCCCTTGCTTTGGCAAGTTTTGGCAAGTTTGATGATCTTGGTCTATCCCAGCAGCTTTTACCTTGTCGTAGGCTACAGCGAATCCCTCTTTACGGCCAGCTTGTTGGGTTTTTTCTACTGGTCGGCCCACTTGAATTCAATGAGGTCAGGACTCCTGGCCGGGATCCACGGTTTGGTGATGAGTGCCACCCGCATTGTGGGTTTGCCGGTGGCGCTGGTTCCTCTGTTGCGGCTATCCCGCCCTTGGTTTTGGACAGCCAGCGCCGTTGTTTTGGCCTTGTCGGGCGGGCTGAGCTTTTTCCTCTACTGTCAGCTCCGCTTTGGCCGCTGGGATCTCTACATGGAAATGCAGCGCTACTTTGGCCCCAGTTCTTTCGATTACCTGGCTATTATTCAACCTCGTACTTATGCCCCCCTCTTTTCTCTTGGGTACTGGCAGTCCTTATTTTCCTTTTCCGAGGCTTTGGGGGATGGGATATGGGCCATTTCCCTCAGTCAACTGTTTGTTCCCCTCACCCTGGGATCCCTAGTTGTTACAGGCTTGCTGGATGGGTGGAGTGTCCTGGCCGGCAAGAGCCGGCGCTGGCAGGAGCGGCTGGGGCTCCATTTGGCTGCCTGGATTATGTTCTCCATTTCCGTGGCCGGCATGAGTGCCGTGGCCCAGAGAAGTATGATCCGCTACTGCCTGCCGGTTCACACCCTGCAGGTGCTGGCCTGGTTGCATGGGATCAGATCCACCGATTTCAGCTTCATCCCTCAACAGGTGCGTTTCTATCTTGGCAGTGTCCTAAGGCTAGGCTACTGGATCTTGGCTTTAGTCTTCTTTGCCCTAAACCAAATCCTCGCGTGGCGCTACGTCCAGCATCTTTGGGTGGCTTGATCGAACCTTGGTAGTGAAGCTGATGAGTTTGCGTCCTAGCCTTCTGTTGCAGCAGATTCGCAAATGTTTAGTTGGCTTCTCTACTCGGATTTTTTTGCTGGGCTTAGCGCTGACTATCCTGCAAGTGTTGGCGATATACCTTTGGACAAAACGCGGCAGCTATGCTTCTGCTTTTGCAGCCCTGAGCCAGCGCGATAGCTATTGGTACCTGAGCATTGTAGAGCGGGGGTATCAGTTTGCGGGCTTTGACAAGATTGCCTACGAGCAGAGCAATGCAGCTTTCTTTCCCGGCTATCCGCTGGCGGTGGCCGCCATGAGCCGCCTGTTGGGAGTTGAGCCTGAGCTGGGGCTTTATCTCACTGCTCAGCTCTTTTGTTGGCTGATGTGGGTTTACCTTTTCCTATTTTACCGCCGCTGGCAGATCCCCTTGCTTTGGCAAGTTTTGGCAAGTTTGATGATCTTGGTCTATCCCAGCAGCTTTTACCTTGTCGTAGGCTACAGCGAATCCCTCTTTACGGCCAGCTTGTTGGGTTTTTTCTACTGGTCGGCCCACTTGAATTCAATGAGGTCAGGACTCCTGGCCGGGATCCACGGTTTGGTGATGAGTGCCACCCGCATTGTGGGTTTGCCGGTGGCGCTGGTTCCTCTGTTGCGGCTATCCCGCCCTTGGTTTTGGACAGCCAGCGCCGTTGTTTTGGCCTTGTCGGGCGGGCTGAGTTTTTTCCTCTACTGTCAGCTCCGCTTTGGCCGCTGGGATCTCTACCTGGAAATGCAGCGCTACTTCACTGGCGTGCAGGCCAATTACCAAGCCCTTTTCCAAGCTTCTACCTATGTTCTTTCCCCTGAGCGATGGCAAGTCTTGCTCTCTCCTTCTGCACCCGTGAAGGATCCTGGCCTGTGGTCTGATGCTCTCAGCCAACTGTTTGTGTCTGTTACGTTGGGATCCCTAGTTGTTACCAGCTTGCTGGATGGGTGGAGTGTCCTGGCCAGCAAGAGCCAGCGCTGGCGGGAGCGGCTGGGGCTCCATTTGGCTGCCTGGGCCATGTTCTACATCGCTGTAGCCGGCATGAGTCCCCTGGGCCAGCGAAGCATGATTCGCTACTGCCTGCCGGTTCACGTCGTACACGTGCTGGCTCTCCTGCACTGGGCCAAGCACACGGATTTGGGCTTTCTTCCCCTCTGGGCTCGTCCCCACCTGAGCAGAGTTCTCAAGCTGGGCTATGGGCTTCTGGCTCTCATCTTCCTCGTCCTCAACCAAATCTTGACCTGGCGTTACACCCAGCATCTCTGGGTGGCTTGACTCCACTTTCTTGAAGATAGGATGTGAGGGATCCCGACTTCTCCCCAACTAGGAGCTGTGGCGTTTTCTTCTCCCCGCAAGTTGCCTCGGCAGAAATCGTCCCTGCGGGTGGCTCAGCTGATTGAGCCCACCAAGATCTACCCCTGCCCGTGTTGCCATCAGGGTCAGTTGCGCCTGATCACCCTGACCGAGGCTTTTGGCTGCAGCCGTTGCCAGCATATTTTCGCCATCACCCCCGACCGTTTGCATATTGAGCAACTGGCGGTTTCTTATCCCTATCGCAAAATGTGGTTCTGGAACGGCCATCAGTGGGTCTTGCGGCGGGAAAATGCCCTCCAGGGATCCACGCTCTTGGGCCTCACCTTTAGCCTGGGGGTTGTTTTGGTGGTGGGGTTTATCGGTGCGGTGCTCTTTCCCAGCCAAACCCAGTTGCTCAGTTGGTTCCTGATTCTTGGCTTGTTGCTGACCCTGTTGATGGCCACGGCGATCCTGCTGCTGCGGCGGCCTTAAGATTGGCGGGACTTTCCCCGGCGATCCCCTGCAGAATCAGCAGCCCCGGCACTTGTGGATCCAGCCATTTCTTGTTAGCAGTGGTCTGGAGAAGGGAGCAGGTCTGTCGTCGGTCAGCCAGGCAGGAGAGAAGCGAGTGACAGATTTCGGTTCAGCCTTTGACCTAAGCACTACTCTGCGACAGGTACGCCGTTTGCTGCCGCAGATGCAGCGGCTGAGCAGCCAAACCAAGCGCCAGGCCCTGCTGGCTCTCTCGCGTTGTTTGCTGGATCGCTCCGATCTGCTGCTGGAGGCCAATACCCTCGACCTGGAAAGCTGCCGCGAGCAAACCCTGCCGGAGTGGATCCTCAACGGCCTCAAGCTCACTCCTGAGCGCCTGCAGCGATCCGCCCAGTTGCTTGCTCTCTTGGCCCAACAGCCGGATCCCATCGGTAGCCTGGAGAGGGGGTGCCGTCAGGACAGCGGGCTGTTTATTGGCCGCTACCGCGTTCCTTTGGGGCTGATCGCCTTGGTCTACGAGATCTACCCCGAGTTTGCCTTGAATGGCATTGGCATGTGTCTCAAGACGGGCAATGGCGTGATTCTGGCCGGCAGCGGCCCTATCCAGAAAACCCATCAGGCCCTGGTCAACCTGTTGGCAGAGACCGCCTACGAGCACGGGATCCCGGAAGGGGCCATTCAAACCCTGCCCGTCCAAGACCAAACGGCCGATCCTCAGGCCGATTCCCCACTGTTGCTGTTGTTGCAGCAAACCCGCTACGTGGATCTGGTGATCCCCTGTGGTCGCCCCGGCTGGGTGGAGTTCCTGTTGCAGGCCAGCAAAGTGCCGACTCTGGTCACCCATCTGGGGTACGGCCACATCTACGTGGATCGCACGGCTCCCTGGCCTTTGGTCAAGTCAGTTGTGTTGGATCCCCTGGCCCAGTATGGCGCGGAAGGGATCCCGATTTATCAGCCCCTCACCCTTTGGCTGCTGATCCACACCGATTGGTCCGCCAATCATCTGACCGCCCTGATTGAAGACTTGCTGGGTCAAGGGATCGATATACAGGCAGCAGCCCCTATTCTGGAGCGATTCCCCCAGCTTCACCCGCTTGGGGAGGGCTTTGACTCCACAGAACAGCCTCATCTGCGCCTACAGCCCGTTGCCGACCTGACGGAGGCGATCGCCTGGATCAACAAAAATGGCTGTCGTCAATCGGAGACGATCCTCACCGATAGCCAATCGGCAGCCCAGCGCTTTCTCCAGGAGGTGGATGCCGCCCTGATCCACCTCAACACGTCCCCCCTCTCGGCAGGCCGGGGAGCCGGGATCCCCACCTTGGGAGCGTTTCGCGACCTGTCTTTGGGCATTTCCACCCAGCGGCTGCACGTGCGCGGGCCCATTGACCTGGAAGCTTTGACAACAGTGAAGGTGGTGGCTCAGGGTGGCCTGTAGCGGGGAAAAGTTGGGATCCCGAACTGCCGTTCTCCCCAAAAGCCAGGAGATGGCGTGAGACTAGAAAGGGAGGGATGCCGGCCCGGTCGTCCGACGTCCAACCCAGCCCAACAGACGGGGGAGAACTCCTTTGGGGATTGACCTGCGCAGTTATGTGTTTTTGGATCGGCTCCAGCCCCAGTACGCGGCCTACCTGGGCACGGTGGCCCAGGGCTTTTTGCCCCTGCCAGGGGATACTTCCCTCTGGGTCGAGATTTCCCCCGGCATCGAGATCAACCGCGTCATGGACATCGCCCTCAAAGCCACTTCGGTGAGGCCTGGGCTGCAGGTGGTGGAGCGCCTCTACGGCCTTTTGGAGGTACACTCCAGCAATCAGGGGGATACCCGCACGGCTGGCCGCGCCATTCTATCTGCTCTGGGGGTGAGCGAACAGGAGCGCCTCAAGCCGCGCATCATCTCCAGCCAGATCATCCGCAACATCGATCCCCACCAAACCCAGTTGATCAATCGTTTCCGCCGCGGCCAAATGCTGTTGGCCGGCCAAACCCTCTACATCCTGGAGGTGCAGCCGGCAGGCTATGCCCCCCTGGCCGCCAACGAGGCAGAAAAATCGGCCCGGATCAACATCCTCGAGGTGATGCCCTTTGGCAGCTTTGGCCGCGTGTACCTGGGCGGGGAAGAGCAAGATATTCTGGCCGCCTGCCGCGCTGCCGAAGCCATTTTGGCGGGGGTTTCCGGTCGGGATCCCCTTCTGTTGCCCGAGGAGGTGTAGTCGATGGCAGAATCGGATCCCAAGTCTTCGCCCAAAGCCAGCTTGCCCCAGGATCCGATGGCGGATCGGGTGAGGCTGCTCACGGAGCTGGCCGCTCCCTATCGGAGTTTGCGGCGCTTCATCTACCTGGCGGTGGGATTCTCGGCCACCATCGGGGCATTTGTATTTTTCTTCCGGGCCTTGGCGGGGCGAGATCTGGAGACCACCCTGCCCAGCTTGGCGCTGCAGTTGGGGATCCTGGCCGGCGCCCTCGGCCTGAACAGGCTGGAAAACCGTTCCCAGCAAAAGCTGGTCAGACAGGTGAAGCAGCGCTTGGGCATCCGACAAGACCGCTAGCCCGGCTCTAAAAATCCCAGTTCTCTGGGCCGGGATCGGAGTCGTCCTCCGCGTCGGCGCTGGGCAAATAGCGGCGCTCCCTTGCCGGGGCTTCCTGGGGCCATTTTTGAACTATTTGGATGGCCAGAAAGGCAACCAAGGCAACCAAGACCGCCAAGGTGAGCAGCGGAATCGCCAGGATCACCACCGCGCCCAACACGTAGATGGCCACCTTGGGCAAGGAGGGATCCACCCTCCAGCCGCGGCGGTACACCCACTCGGTGAGCTGCCGATCCCATTGGCGCAGGCGAGGGACGTTCTCTGCGTAGATCTCCTGGAGGATATCGGCCAAAACAGGCCCCAGGCGGCGCATCTGGCCTTGGGTTTGCCTTCTCCAATTCCGCAGCGAGCGTCCCATTGATAGGATCCCTTGCCCTGGTCTTTCTCAGGCGATCCTAGCCCAACGGGAACAACGGCTCCGGGGCCCTTATGACAGCCGTTCCGCTAGCCCAATCCTGTAAATTTGTTTGAACATTTGGATCGGAGCTTGGGGTGTCTTGGCAGGACTACAGTACACTGAGGGCACTTGCGCAGCGATGTTGCTGCCACGCCGATTGGTCAATCTTTTTTAACTTTTCAACCTGCTCGACTGGAGAACGCTAATGGCTCACTCGGTCAAGATCTACGACACCTGCATCGGCTGCACTCAGTGTGTGCGAGCTTGTCCCACCGACGTGTTGGAGATGGTGCCCTGGAAAGGGAACAACAAAGCCGGGATGATCGCGGCCTCTCCCCGCACCGAAGACTGTGTTGGCTGCAAACGCTGCGAAACTGCCTGCCCCACGGATTTCTTGAGCATCCGGGTCTATCTCGGCCCCGAAACCACCCGCAGCATGGGCTTGGCCTACTAAGGGGTTGGGGGTACTTCTACCGGATTGATTCGGAGGGGAGGGATTCCTCCCCTTCTTCACGCTGCAGGTAGAGGCGGTGCTGGCGGATGTAGTGCTCCACGGCAGGGGGCACCAGGTAGCGAATGGATCCCCCCTTTTGGATTTGCCGCCGCAAGTAGGTGGAAGAGAGGGTCAAGGTAGGGGCTTCCAGGATTTCCGCCTGGATGGGCAACTGTTGGGCCACCAACCGCAACACCTGGGCGGCATCGCCGGCATCCACCCGTGGGGCGACAATCCAGTGGCAGAGGCGGGCCAATTCTTCGGCTCGATACCACTGGGGCAGATCCCGCAGGGCATCCACGCCGAGGATCCAGTACCACTGGGTATTGGGTTGCTCCTGGATAAGGCTGCGCAGCGTCTCAATGGTGTAGGAGCGCCCCGGACGGCGGATCTCCAGCTCTGAGCAGGCGAAGCGCTGGTGGTCGGCAATGGCCAGTTTGACCATAGCCAAGCGGTCGGCTTTGCTGGCGCCGGCGGCCAGGGGCTTGTGGGGGGGATCCCCTGCCGGCATCCACAGCACCTGATCCAGGTCAAACTGCCAAAGGGCTTGTTCCGCCATGATCAAATGGCCGTGATGTACAGGGTTAAAGGTGCCGCCCAGGATGCCGATGCGGGGCTGCTTGCGGACAGAGGGGCTCATGGCTGGCGGCTGAGGTAGGTGATGGCATCCCGCAGCCACTCTTCCGTTGGGCGAGGCTGGGAGGGCAAAGCTTGCAGGGCCGCCTGAATTTCTTGAGCGCTGTAGCCCAGGGCCAGCAAGGCCATTTCCACCTCTTCCCGGATGGGCATGGGCGGCCCGCCGGCCAGGGGGCGATCTGCGTTCTCCAAACCTTGTCGCCAGTGGGCCAGCTTGGTTTTCAGCTCCAAGGCCAGCCGCTGGGCCGTTTTGTGACCTACCCCTGGTGCGAGGGAAAGTAGGCGCACGTTTTCGGTCACCACTGCCTGAACCAGCTCCGGCAGGCCAAAGGTATTCAGCAGAGCCAAACCCAGAGCCGGCCCTACCCCCGCAACTTTGATGAGCTCCACAAACAAATCGCGCTCGGCTGGCGAGCCAAACCCGTACAACACCAGCTCGGTCTCTCGCACCACCAAGTGGGTAAACACCCGCACGGGCTCTCCGATGGGGGGCAGTTGCTTGAGAAAACGCGCCGGGGCCTTGACCCGATAGCCGATCCCCTGCACCTCAACGGTGAGGCTGCTGCGCTCTCCCCATTCGATGGCGACGAGGTGGCCGCTCAAAAAGGCGATCATGCTGCAAGTCCAATCCGTGTTTAGGATACTCTGCGCGGCTACAGCTCCAGAGTCGGCTGAGCAGAATTTAAAAGAATCTAGAATAAGAAAAGCTTACAAGCGACTTCTATGGCTTCAACATCGGCATCGGCCACTCCCGTTTCGGCGCGGTGGACTTGGCGAGGGCAGTCGGTTCATTATGTCAAACAAGGCGAGCAGGGTCAGCCTTTGCTCTTGGTGCACGGCTTTGGGGCCTCCACCGACCACTGGCGCAAAAACATTCCCGAATTGGCGCAACACTATCAGGTGTATGCCATCGATTTGCTGGGTTTCGGTCGCTCCGCCAAGCCCAACTGGGACTACCGCACCGAAATCTGGCGGGATCAACTGCGGGACTTTTGCCAACAGGTGATCCGTCGGCCCGTGGTGGGGATCGGCAACTCCCTGGGCGGCTATGTGGTGCTCAGTCTGGCGGCGGAGTGGCCGGAGTGGGTGCGGGGCGTGGTGCTCTTGAATGGGGCAGGGGGGTTCTCCACGCTCAAAGGATCCCCGAGCGGCTGGCGGCAATGGCTGGGCGGATTGGTGGGCTGGGGCCTGCGGCAGCGCCTGGTATCTTACTTGCTGTTTCAGTACTTGCGACAGCCGCACGTGATCCGGGCCAAGCTGAAGCAGGTCTACTACGACCCGGCGGCGGTGACAGACCAACTGGTGGAAGACATCCACCGCCCCACGCGGGATCCGGGGGCTGCCGATGTGTTTGTAGCCTTGATGCGGGGCGGGCAGAAGGGACGCTACGTGGATGAGCTGCTGCGCAGCTTGGTGCGCCCGCTGTTGTTGATCTGGGGAGAACGGGATCCCTGGATGCGGGCCCGCGAGCGCTCTAAGCTCTACCGGGCTCACTACCCTCAGGCGGTGGAATACTTCCTGGAGGCCGGCCACTGCCCTCACGATGAGCGCCCCGAAGAGGTCAATGCCCTGATCCACCAGTGGATCGAGACGGGGATCCCGGCCACCACCTCTCCCCCCATTTCCAAAGCTGCCCCCACGTCAGAACTCCATCCTTAGCCGTTGTCCAACGGTTCCTCTTGGGGATCCCCTTCCAGTCCGATGGCGTACTTGGACCATTCTCGGTGGGAACCACTGTCAACCGCTTTGGAGATTTCAAAGTAGAGGGTGCTGTGGGGACGGCGGGGTTGGCGCAGCAGGGGCATACCGGCTTCGCGGGGGGTGCGGTTGCCCTTTTTTACGTTGCAGCGCACACAGGCGCTGACCACGTTCTCCCAAGTATCTCCACCGCCGCGGGAGCGCGGGATCACGTGATCGAGGGTGAGGTCTTCGCCGTAGCAACCGCAGTACTGACAGCGGTGCCCATCCCGGTAGAGGACGTTGCGGCGCGTGAGCGGGATCTCCTTGTGGGGAACGTGGACATAGTGGCGCAGACGAATGACAGTGGGCAAAGGAATGTTGCCGTACACCACTCGACCGTTGTGCTCGATTTGCTCGGCCTTGCCCTTGAGCAGCAGAACAACCGCCCTGCGCCAACTGGTGATGTTGAGCGGCTCGTAGGAGGCATTCAAAACCAAAACCTTGCCCATAGTGCTACGCACCGCTGACGAGATCCCCAAGCCAAGCCGGAAGGCGCCAGACCCCTGAAGTTATGCAAAATGTTAACACAGCTTTAGATTTAGGCGCTTGTTGATGAAGCTGAAAGTGGGAGATTCAACCCAACAGCAGGATCTGCTCCAAAAAGGAAACCCAGGCAGGCGCTGGCTGATGGGGCTGGCCATTCTGCTACTTTGCCTGGGATCCCCCAACCGCTGGCTGCATTGGTTTCCGGGGGCGCTGCTGGGCCTAGCCCCGCTGTTTGACTTGTGCGAACAACAGCAAGGGTGGGCGCGGTGGCGTTTGGCCTATGGCCTTTGGTTTTGGGTTTGCCTGTATGCCTTCTGGGTGGATCCCTTCTCAGTCAAGGTGCTGAGCGCCTGGGAGATCTTGGGGGGCGTGGTGGTGGCCCCCCTGATCCCCCTTTTCTTTACCACTGCTACGCTCCTGAGTTTGCATCTGAGTCATCCCCTGCCGCCTTGGGCGCGTCCGCTGGGCTTGGCCACGGTCTGGACAGGTTTGGATGGGCTGTTGGGCTTGCTCTGGTGGCCTATTCCCTTTCATTGGGGCTCCCTGTTGTTCGATTGGCCCCTTGCCATCCAGGTGGCCGATATCACAGGCATCTGGGGGGTTACCTTTTTTGCTGTGTTTGTCAATGGGGTGCTTTGGCAGATGGCCAGGCAGATGACCCGAGGATCCCTGAGAACCTGCTTGGATGAGCTGCTCAGGAACAGGGATTTCTGGAGTACGCTCGCCTGGGGCCTGGGGTTGACGGGGCTGGTCTTGGCTTATGGAAGCGTGCGCCTGGCCTACTTCGATGCTGTGGCCAGGGATCCCGGCTTTCGGGTGGCGGCGGTGCAGCAGGTGGCTTGGTTGGAAGCCGATCGCAGTTGGGACTACCGCAGGGAGCGCTACCGGGAGCTGCATCAACTTTCTGCCCAGGGGGTGGCCGCCGGCGCACAATTGGTGATTTGGCCGGAGGGGGCGCTGCGGGCGCGGCTGCTGAATACCGCCCTGGAACCTTATGTGATCGAGCCGATGCAAGCGATTCTGCCGCCAGAAGGCGCTTTGATTACGGGGGCAACAGAGCCGGATCCCCGCACAGCCCATCTGCCGGAGGAGCAGCAGCGATTGTTGAACATGGCCCTGTTGTTCGACGCCCAGGGCAGCTTGCTGGATGGGTTTGGCAAGCAGTGGATCTTTCCCTATTTCGAGTCGGGGCGCTATGTGCCCTCGCCGGATGGCTATCGGCCTTTGGCCGGGGGCGAGCTTTTCGGGCCTTTGGGGGTGATGATCTGCCTGGAGAGCGTGCTGCCTGCGCCCAGCCGCGCTCTAACCCGTCACGGCGCCGAGTCTTTGATCGTGATTTCGGATGATAGCTGGTTTGGCAATAGCCACTGGCCGATGCTGCACGGCAAGCTCTCGGTTTTCCGGGCTGTGGAAAACCGGCGTAGCATGGTGTTTGTCAACAACACCGGCGGCAACCTGGTGGTGGATCCCTCAGGTCGGCTCCAGCAGGTCGGCCCCATCTTTCAGCGGGGGGTGATCACGGGAGAGGTAAGGCGGCGTTCTGAGACCACCTTCTACAGCCGCACGGGGGATTGGTTGGTGTGGCTGACGCTGGGGCTATCTCTGGGGTTGTGGCGCCGGGGATCCCGAGTAAGGCAAGGATGAGGTAAGATCAGTAAGCTTGCCCAGGATCAAGATCGGGATTGCTTGCTCCGGAGTGGCGGGTTCCCCCATCGAATCAACCGTTGCTGATGTAGCTCAGTCGGTAGAGCAGCTCACTCGTAATGAGCAGGTCATCGGTTCGAGTCCGATCATCAGCTTTCTGGATTGAGCACCTTGGAGCGCCTCAAACTTCTGCTCTATCCCCACCCGCCCATTGTCGGCGCCTACAGTTGTGGGGGGCACCAGAAAAGATTGCGGCTAGAGACCCCCAAGGAATGGAGAATATCCCTCATGATCCCTGTGCAGTACTTCCAATGCTCAGGATCTGCACACATGCGGTCGGGGTTAAACTCCAAGTTGTAATGGATAACATTGGGGATCCCTACAAACTCATCGGAAGACTGAAGGGAAATAACCAGCAACAAGAAAGGCTTGCCCCTGCGCTTAGCCGCCAGCTTATCTACCAAGTCAACAACAGCCTCTCGCCGGCAACCGCCTGTGCGCACGAACAAAACTTTATCGGCCTTTTCCAAGACATACAGAAAGCGCTTGGCGCGAGCTGTATAACGAGTCCGCATCCGCTCGTGGATTGGATTCATATTCTGCAGTGGATCTTCCCCTTCTTCCACCTCATGGCCGAAAGAAAGACCTGTCCACTTGCTGTGATAAATTCGCCTGTCTTCAGGGCTGTAGTGCAAATATTGCGGATCCCACATGCCCTGAAACTCGTGGTGGATCATATCGGCCACATCGGCCAAGTTGCTGGTGCGGGTCAGATCAAAAGGAAATGCAGGCCCGTCATATTCCAACTTGTAGAGCAGCATTCGCACTGCACAGCGATCCCCCAGGGGAACAACAGCAACGCGATGAATATCAGATAAGGCGCATGTGTATTCCAATAGCATGACCGAGTTGGGAGCGGCCTTGACCCGGCTTTCCAACCCCCCTTCTCCAATCATCAACGCGCGGAAAGGAGCATCGCGATAGAGGGGATCCTCATAAACCCCTGGTGGCAAAGCTTTGAGGGCAGCCCGCACTTCCTTCCACATGGGGTGGATGTTGTACTCGTGATTGCTCCGATTGATCACGCACAGGCGAGGCCTGGGATCAGAAGAGCCTTTTGAAGATCCACTGAGCTTGAGCAGGATCAGGGATCCATCCTCGAAGATCGTTTCTACTGCTTCTGCGGAAAAGAACTGAGCTATTGGGGAGAAGATGAGGTCGGCATCTGCAGGAATGGAGAGGGTGGTTTGAACCGAACTGTCCTCTTGTATGGAAAGTAAATGTAGGGTCTTGTCTCCTATCCTTGCATCGCTTCTGCCAATATACAGTCCCGGCTGCAGGCGTGATTTTTGGAAAGCAGTCTGCAAAGATTGCCAAGTCGGCGCAAGGGTATAAGGGTAGGGGGTTATATTCACGATGCGAAATTGATCTCTGCCTATTTCTGCAGCTACCCAAAAGCCATTGCCGTCTTCAAAAATGATTCGTTCTGCAGTGGATTGAGCCAGCTTTCCACGAGCCGACAGAACTTGGCCGGGATCCAAGAGCGAGAGATCGATGGCCTCAAACATGACCTGATGTCCCCTGGAATTGGGGTGAGCGGGGTCAAAAGCAAGGTCTGGTTTCCAGCGGCCCTGGCCATCGTCTAGGATGGGCAGCCAATTGAACACAGGGCATCCCCAACCGAGCATCTTTTGCTGAGTTTCCTGCAGAAGCAGATGCTGTTCTGGACCATAGTCGCCGTGAGGATAGACCCCTGCCAAGATGGGCAAAGCGCCTATATTTTGAATCTTCTCAATCAGGCGTCGCAGGCCGTTTTCAAACCGCCTTTGGACGGCACGTCGATGCTCCGGCAGAGCCGTGGCCAAGCCCTCATTTCCCAACGACAAGGCCACAATTACCACGTCCGGTTGTTCGGGAACGACAACTTGATCAAACCGTGCCAGCGTTCGGCTGACCGTAGCCCCCAATTCCGAGAGATTACGCACCCGATGGCCGTAGCGCTCCCGCAAGGCTTTCTGCAACAGCCAGGCCCAACCTCGCAATAGCCAGGCGCTGCACCCCAGGGCAACGGAGCTACCCAAAACAACTATCTTCAGTCCCGGCAAATCTTCAGGCTCAGGCTCAAGAATAGGGGTGGCAAAATAGCCGTAAGGACAGGAAGGGATCCGGCCAAACTCGCCATCTTCCACGATCAAAACTGATGGCAAAGGCTGAGGCTCAAGCGGCACCCAGCGATTCCTATCGGCAGCTTCCCAAATAACTTCGCCATCGGCCTGAACGCGCAGATATCGGTACTCCACTCGAGGGGTCTCTTGAGGCCACTCCCCGGAGGATAGGGGGCCAGAAGTGCCATCTGCCAGGCCTAATGGCAACTCCACCCACCAGAGCGGATAACAAGCGGGATCCGTCTGCAGCCAAACACAGCGGCTCGGATCCCAGGCGCCCAACCGAGGGCTGGATCCCACCAGGGCAATTCGATCACCGGGCTGAGTGGTGGCGCGAACTTGGAAACGATACATTTTTTTGGAAGTTTTTGGAGGAGGGGGAGAGGAACTTCTCCGGACTTGCCGGTAAACAGACATACTCAAGCAGTCGGCTTACTACCCTGCCGGCAACTTGCAAGAGAAAGCAGAGGCTGGGATCCAGTTCCGCCTCATCTGTCTTAGTCCTGACTTTGCTTTTAAAGAGAAATTCTGAAATCCGGAAACAGAAAATGACGGAAAGTCAGAAAAAGAGCCTCGGCTCAAAAGTAAGGCTATTAAGCCAGGATGTTTTCAGTAAAGAGTAGACTGAACTTTAGCCTGAATTTAACATACTGCCCAAGGATTGTCTGTTTTCTAGAGCACCTTTAGACAGTTTCTGGAGTGCAAGTTTCCAATCGTCGCTGGGGCAAAATCACCTCAAAGGTGGATCCCTGCCCCACCTTGCTCTCAACCCGCACCTGTCCCCGGTGCTGCTCGGCGATGCTTTTGACAATGGCCAGCCCCAAACCTGAGCCCGACCGCCGATTGGGATCCCCGCTGCGGGCCGGATCCACCCGGTAGAAACGGTCGAACAGGTGGGGCAGTGCCTGGGGTGGGATCCCCGGCCCGGTATCTTGCACCTGCAGCACCAGTTCTGGGGATCCGGAGCGCAGCCGCTGTTTTAGCCGCACCTGCACCTCGCCGCCGGGGGGGGTGTGGAGAAGGGCGTTTTCGATTAGGTTGGTGAACAGGCGGGCCAGTTGCTCTTCATCTCCCCAAAAGGCAAAGGGATCCCCTCCCGTCTTCTCTGGGGGGGCGGCCATATCCAGCTTTAGACGGATCCCTTTTTGGTTGGCCAAGCCCTGCAACTCTTCCACCACCTGCAGCAGCAGAGCATCCAGGGCACAGCAGCGGGGCTGGAAAGGCACCATGCCGCTGTCGTGGCGGGCCAGAAACAGCAGGTCGTCCACCAGCCGGCCCAGCCGCAGGCACAGCCGCTCCACCATCTGCCAGCGCTGGCGGGTGTCGGCATCCAATTGGGAGTCTGCCAAAGCCACCTGTACCGTGGTCTGGATGCTGGCCAAGGGGCTGCGCAGCTCGTGGGAGGCATCGGCGGTAAATTGCTTGAGCTGCTGGTAAGACTGGCGGATGGGCTGCATGGCCAAACCGGAGAGCAGCCAGCCGATTCCTCCTACACAGGCCAAACTGGCCGCTACCCAGAGGCTGAGATCCCGAATGAGCTGGCGTGTCGGCTTGCTCACCTCAAACCAGGGGTGGCTGACCCGCAAATACCCCAGCAGCTTCCCACTGGCCAGGATCGGCTCGGTGAACTGGCGCAGCCAATACCCAGGTGCGATGCGGGCGGTGTGCAGGGATCCCTCCGTCAGCAGGGGGGCAGGGATGCCGCCGGGCACGGTGGACCAGATGAGGGATCCCTGGGGATCAAACCACTCCAGGTCGATGTGGTCGTCTGCTAGGGTGCTGGGATCATCCCGAAAGCTGGCTTCCAAGCTGTGGCGGACCTGCTGCGGGTCCAAGAGGCTCTCGTCCACCACCAGGGAGCGCTCGACAATTTCCACCACATGGCCCAGCGTGTCGTCCACCCGCTCAATCAGGGTTGACTGCACATACCAGTAGAAGCTGCCGGCAAACAGCAACAAAAACACCCCCGTTACCACCGTGTACCAGAGGGCCAGCCACCGCCGCGTTGCCTGGAACATGGGGTTGCACGGGAAGGGGAGAGGTTAGCTGTGGACACGAGGCTCGGGGTGAAGGGTGGAGAGGATCTCGGCTTCCACCTGCAGCAAAGCGTCCAGCCGCTCCTGCACCGGCTCGGCGGGGAACTGTTCTAGCGCCAGATCCAAATACAACTGCCAGTGCCGCTCTTCAGCCGCCGCCAGCCAGAGGTAAAACTGCCGCAGCTCCGGGTCAGGGACGTGGATCCCCAGCAGGCCTAGGCGTTCGTGGCTGCGGGCCTCGATGATGGCGGCCACTAGCAGTGCATCCAAGAGATGCTCCGGCTCGGAGCGGCGTAGGTGCTGGTTGAGGCGGCTGGCATAGGGAGCAGCCGAGAGGGGCCTGATCGGGATCCCCAGCCGTTGCAGGTGCCGGTGAACCCGCTCAAAGTGCTGCAGCTCCTCCCGCGCCAGTGGTGAAAGGGCTTCCACGAGCCGCCCGTTGGCGGGGTAGCGAAACAGCAAACTGAGGGCATTGCCCGCTGCTTTCTTCTCGCAGTTGGCGTGATCTAGCAAAATCAGGTCGAGGTGGCGAATGGCCTGCTCGATCCAGGCCGCGGAAGTTGGCGAGGCCAGTTGTAGCGTCGGCACAGGGTCAGAAGAGGTTGCAGGGATCAACAGCTTCCAAGTTGACCCATCCCGCCCGCTGCGGGAGCAGGGAACGGAACTGGGTCAATCGGATCTTAGCCTTGCCAGCGTACCCCTTTCTGCTAACTCCTGGATCCCGTCTGATGCTCTGGCAGCAGTTGTCCTTATCCCCAGCCCCTCTCCCAGAGGGAGTCAGCCCAAGCGCTCCGCGCCGCTCACGCGACCACCCCCAGCCCCTCTCCCAGAGGGAGAGGGGAGTTGCACTGCTGCCGAGCACAACTTTATTGCCTTGCTTGGGTCTTGCGGGGCTTTTTCAGTGATTCAAAGCCAAGGTTTTCCCTGCTACGACTGCTGCCATCTCCTGCAACAGATCTTCAGTCTCCTCCCAGCCGATGCAGCCGTCGGTGATGGAAACGCCGTACTTGAGTGGCGCCCCTTCCTGCCAGGTTTGCTTGCCTGGGTTGAGGTTGCTCTCCAGCATCAGCCCCATCAAGGCCCGCTGCCCTGCTTGGTACTGCCGCAGCACTGCCCGACAGACGGATCCCTGCTGGCGGTAGTCTTTGTGGGAGTTGTCGTGGGAGCAGTCCACCATCACCGAGCGCGGGATCCCTTGATCCTTCATCAGCAGCGCCGCCCGCGCCACATCTTCCGGGCCGTAGTTGGTCTTGCCGCCGCCGCCGCGCAACACAATGTGCCGGTCTGGGTTGCCGGTGGTTTTCACCAGAGCCGTCATGCCGTCTTGGCCGATGCCTAGAAAACTGTGGGGGTGACTGGCGGAGAGAATGGCGTTGAGGGCAATTTCCAGCCGCCCGTCGGTGCCATTTTTGAAGCCCACGGGCATAGAGAGGCCACTGGCCATTTCCCGGTGGGTCTGGCTTTCGATGGTTCGGGCGCCGATGGCCGCCCAGCTCACCAGGTCTGCGGTGTATTGGGGAGTTACCGGATCCAACATTTCTGTGGCACAGGGCAAGCCCAGCTCGTTGATCTGCAATAGGATGGAACGGGCCAGTTGCAAGCCAGTGGCAATATCGCAGGAGCCGTCCAGGTGGGGATCATTAATGAGGCCCTTCCAGCCCACTGTGGTGCGCGGCTTCTCAAAATAGGTGCGCATCACAATCACCAGGTGCTCGCGGGTTCGATCGGCCACCCGCTTGAGGCGGTGGGCATACTCCAAGGCCGCTTCGGGATCGTGGATGGAACAGGGGCCGACAATCACCACCAAGCGATGGAGATCCCGCCCGTGGATGATGTCGCGGATGGCTTGCCGCGTGGAGAGCACCACTTGGGCTGCCGTTTCCGTCAGCGGCAGCTTGGCCTTGACAGCAGCAGGGGCAATCAAGGGAGTCACCTCTTGGATGTTGCAGTTGTCGGTTTGGGGGGGCATAGAACTGTCCTTCATCGTGGGCAAGATTGTGTGCAAGGGATGGGAAGTGAGGGAATGGAGCATCGAGCCATCAAAAAAGCCCTGGCACTGGGCTCAGGGCTTCAGGACTGACTCGGGTAAACCTAGGCTCTATAGTTTACGCGCCACCCTTCCGCCCTGGTCGTTGCCAGGGAAAGCTAAAGTAGCCAAAAAAGGGAGCGCGCCAGGTCATCTTCAGGGGAAGGAACTCGGAATCTGTACGAGATGAGTATAGCGGAAGTATACCCAAAAAGAAACTGGATTTACCAAGACGGGTTCAGGTTCTGGGTCGCTCCCAGGGTTCCCAGGCGCAGCCCAGAGGACGGTTTTCTCCCACCCAGATCAAGAAGCTTGCCCGCTCCGTAGCCATCACTCTGCGACGCTGTTGCAAGCGGGGCGAGGAGAAAAGCTTCAGGGCGGTGAGGGACTTCTTTCCGCTGCCTCAGCCCGACAAGGTCGCAGCGGCGAAAGCCCCGCAAGCCCGGTGGAAATCAAGAAAGTCAGCAGAACTCTGGGCTTCTGTCCTAGGAAACAGTTTTCAGAAGGATCTAGCCCGGACGGCAGCCGCTTCCTGGATTACCTCGTCTCCAGGCTGTAGCCCACTGTGGATCTCCACCTGATCCCCATAGCGGGATCCCACCACCACGGGCGTAAACAGCGGCTTGCCGTCCACCAGCCGGTACACGCCCGTAAGGCCGAACTGTTCTACCAGGCTTGCTTGGGGCAGGAGCAGGGCTTGGCGGGTTTCTCCTGCCAACTTCAGACGGCCCAGCATGCCCGGCATTGCTCCGGGGAGCGGGGGAATCTCCACCTTCACCTCCACCGTTCTTGAGCTGGGGTCGGCGCTGGGGATGATTTGGCGGATGGTTCCCTCCACGGTTTGGTTGAGGCTGTCGATGCTGATGGGCACCGCTTGTCCCACCCGGATTTGGCCGGCCAGGGATTCGGGCAAGGCCACGGAAAACCGCAGCCGCTCGCTGCTTTCTAGCTCCACAATCGGCTGGCCCGGCCCCGCCAAAGCCCCTACCTCCACATACTTGCGGGTGACGACGCCGGCAAAGGGGGCAACCAGGGTTCCGTAGGCAAGGTTGGCTTGGGTTTGCGCCACCCCTGCCTGGGCCTGGGCCATGGCTGCCTGCACCTCAGGGATCCGGCTTTCCGCCTGGGCAAGCTGGGCCCGTGCTTGGGTCAATCCCTGTTCGGCCTGCTGGATCCCGGCCTCGAGCTGGGCCAGGCGGCCCAGGAGCACGGCTACCCGCGTATTGGCCTGATCCACCTGGGCTTGGGCCACGGCTCCTTCGGCGTGCAGCTTCTGCATCCGCTCTTGGTGCAAACGGGCCTCCTGCAGCTCCGCTTCCGCCTGCTGCTTCTGGGCTTGCACCTGGCGCAAGGCTTCTTCCGCTCCCCTCACCCCCGCCTGGGCGGCCAGAAGGCCTGCTTGGGCCTGCTGCAGTTGCGCCTCAGCCTGTTGCCGCTGGGCTTGGGCCTGTTGCTGGGCGGCTTGCACATCGCTGATATCCAGGCGGGCAATCAGGGATCCAGCCGCCACCCGCTGCCCCTCCTGAACCGGCAGCTCCACGACTCGGCCCACGATGCGGCTGCTGAGGGGGGTGCGCTCCACGGCCTCTAGGCTGCCCACCAGGATCCGCTCTTGGCTGATTTCCCGTGGCTTGACCTCCAGCGTGGTCAGTGGGGCGGCCTCGGTGGCTTCCAGGGACCCTGTCCCGCCGACGCGACCGGCAACCTCCAAAGCTGCCCCCCCTTGGCCGGGCCGGCCTTGGGATCCCAGCAGCCAGCCGCCCAGCCCCCCTAGCGAGAGGAAGAGCAGCGCCCAGCCCAGGTGGCCCCAGCTCCAGCCGGAAAACGTTTGTTGTTGCAACCTGCCGACTTGAGTTTTCATAGCGCAAGTGTCCGGCGTAACTTGAGCGTGACGAGAAAATCGGAACTTTTCTAAGGGGAGACCAAATCTCCCAATGGCTTGGAGATGGGCTCTATCAGAGAGAGCCCCACCCCCTGCAAACTGAGGCGCTCAAACCAAGGCACCGCCCACCCCCAGCGCATCTTGGCCAGGAAATAGTGCTCAAAGGCGGACTTGAGCCAACTGACCCATGGCCCTTGTACGGCCAGGGCGCGGCGGCGGCGCCCCAGCACCGGCAAGACAGGATCCGCCAAAAAGAGAATGCCCGTATCGCCGAAGTCGGCAAAGCAGATGGCTTCCAGCGTCGGGCTCACGGGTTCCCCCCGCAGGGCTCCCAGGCGCAGGGCGATATTGTGCGCCACTGCCATCCCCATCGCCTCGGTCATCTGGCCGGTTTTGGGCACTCCCACCGGCAAAGGGGTTGTCTCGGAAGGGGCTAGCTGGGTCACCACGCCCACCGCATAGAAGCTATCGAAGTCGGGATGCTGGTAGGTGGAAGTTACCGGCAGGAAACCGCGGGCGTCCGTCAGGCCGGGGACTTCCCGCAGGAACTGGGCTCCCCGGAAGGGCGGCAGCAGCATGGCGTAGGCAAAAGGGATCCGCTCCCCTTCTGCCAGCACGATTTCCCCCTCTTCGACACGGGCAATGGCAGTATTGGCCAAAACCCGGATCTGCCGCTGGGCCAGCAGCCGTTTCACCAGCTCCTCGGCCCCCGCCATGCCGCCAATCCCGAAATGGCCAGCATAGGGCTCCGGCGTGATGAAGGTGATGGGCACCTGCTCCCGCAGCCCTCTTTTTCGCAACTGCCCCTCGGCCAGCAAGACAAACTCATAGGCCGGCCCAAAACAACTGGCCCCCGGCACCGCTCCCACCACCAGCGGCCCCGGCTGGCGGAGAAACTCTGCCCACGCCTTCTGAGCGAGCAAAGCATGGTGCGGCGTGCACACCGACTGGGTAAACCCCTGTTCCGGCCCCAGACCTGGGATGGCGTCCAAGGCCAACTCCGCTCCCGTGGCCACCACCAAGTAGTCGTAGGCCAGAGGCTCCCCGTTAACCCGCAGGGTGCGCTTTGGCGGCTGCAAGTCGGTTACCGTGCCCTGGATAAATTCAATCCCCTTCCTCTCCAGCCGCTGCGGCAGCTCCACCTGAATGTCCGCCAGCCGCTTCAGGCCCAGCGCCACCCACGGCAGAGAAGGGGTAAACGTAAACTTTGGAGTATTGCTGACTACAGTTACCTGGTGGGATCCCTGCGGCAAAAGATGCCGCAGCTCGTAGGCAGTAGGCAGCCCTCCCAGCCCAGCCCCAATGACGACGACGCGAGCCATCAAAACTGCTCCCCCTCTTTTCTGAACTTGATGAAAAAAACCTGCGGCCAGAAGCCGATCCCAAGAGCGCCCTCCTTCACACCCACCAGGGCAGACTCCCCGTTCGCGGATCGACATCCAACCAGGGAGAGAGCCAGATCCACCCCTCCCGCACCTCCACCCGCACCAGTTTCAGAGGCAGCGCTGCCGGCCCTCGAATCACCGAGCCATCAGCCGCATAGCGGGATCCGTGACAAGGACACTGGAACTCTTCGGCCAGCGGGTTCCATGGGAAGGTGCAGCCCAGGTGGGTACAGTTGTTCACCAGCCCTTGCTCGTCCAGCTTCCCCCCCTCCCTAACGGTGAGGTAGGTGGGCTCCCCCGCCAGACCCGCCACCAGCGCCCGCGTCCCAGGCGGCTCTGCCAAGATCTGCTCCGCCGGGATCGGGTTCCCCAGCTTGTCTTTGGCCAGGGCCGATCCATCGGCGGATCCCTCCGCCGGCGGGATGAGATAGCGGCCCAGCGGGTAGAGCACCGAACCCGCCACCGCCGCCAGCGCCGAGCCGGTCAGGAAGTTGAGAAAACGGCGCCGCGACAGCGGCGGCTCTTCAAACGGAACCAGGGCAGCGTCCATAGAAATTAAACTCCTTTGCAACCTTCTCCCATCATTATTTTGGCAAACTATATAACTATATGTCGATAAAAAGATAATACAGAGTCCCCTTCCTCTCCCTAGGACAAGGGGCTATTGAGGAGATTCCTCCTCTTCGGGAATGAACACGGCGTACATGCCCCGCAGGTCTCCCACCTTGAAGTCGTAGGCCCGGTCTTGGGGGTACTTGCTGACAATGAAGGCCGGTCGCGAGTCCTTAGGCCCGTGACAGGCCAGGCAGCTAGCCTCGACGTTGATGCGGCGGTAGTAGCGAATACCTCTCTGGCCGTCCAGCACTTCCCGATCCCAAAAGCCAATGAGCTCCGGATCCCGCTGGAAACGGGCCAGGGCCATCGTGGCGTGTAGATTGTCGGGGGCGTGCTCCGGGTTACGGTACTTTTGGGCAATTTGCTTAACTTGCCAGCCATTTTCTTGGGCGAGGGCCTGTGCCTGCACCGCCACAGGGCGACAAACCTGCTTAAAGGTCTCGGCATCCACCGCCGCAGGCGGGGATCCGGCCAAGCTGGCCGCCAGGCCCCGCCGCAGTTGATCCAGGTATTCTACGGACTCCACCGCTTTGGCCAGTTGGGCGGGATCCGGCTGGGCCAGGGCGGCGGCAGCGCCCCAGCCCAAGCTGCCCAAGGCCAGCGCCAGCAGGAGCCATCTTCTCAGGTATGTCCACATCGTCTTGTCTCCTTCTCGAAGGGTGGATGTCAAAAAGTTTCTCTACGGGTGGGATGGCTGAGCAGCAGCTTGCTCCAGAGCCAGCTTTTTGGCAAGGCGGATTTGCTCCCCGTAGAACCAGATGGGAATGACCACCAAGGTCAAGGCGGAAGAGGTCAACATCCCCGTCAACAGCGTCCAGGCCAAGCCCGACCACACCGGGTCGGACAAGATGGGCACCGTGCCCAACATGGTGGTGATGCTGGTCAGCAAAATCGGACGAAAGCGAACGGCCCCGGCTGCCACAATGGCTTTTTCCAGGCTGACCCCCTGGGCCCGCTGATCGGCGATAAACTCCAGCAAGACGATGGCGTTGCGCACCACGATCCCCGCCAAGGCGATCACCCCAATCATGGCCGTGGCGCTGAAGTACACTCCGTTGAGGCTAAAGCCCACCAGGATGCCGATGAGGGCCAGGGGAATGCTGCCCAAGATGATCAGCGGAACCTTGAAGCTGCGGAACTGGCCCACCAGGATGAGGTAAATCAACAAAATGGCTACCAACATCGCGAGGCCCAGATCCCGGAACACGTCCAGGGTCAGCTTCCATTCCCCATCCCACTGGATCCAAAAGCCCTTGGGCAGGGGATGCCGCCAGAAGTAGGCGATTTGATCCAAGACTGCATAGACCGAGGAGCGGCGGGCCATCTCGCCCATCACGTAGGCCACGGGCCGCTGGTCTTTATGGAAGATGGGCTCGTCGGCCACCGTGGGCACCCACTCCACCAGCTCCGACAGGGGAACCAGGGATCCCGTCGGCGTCGGCAGTTGAATGCGGTTGAGATCCTCCAGGCTTTGCCGGGCCGACGGCTCGAGGCGGACATGGATCCCCACGGGTGTCAGCTCCCCGGGCAGTTGCAGGATGCTGACGGTGGATCCCCGCAGGGCCAAGCTCAAGGTCTGGGAGACCTCCGCCGTGGTCAGGCCGACGCGGTTGGCCCGCTCCGGATCCACCTTCAGGGTCAACTGGGGAATGGGGTTTTTCACCGAGTCGTCGATGTCCACCACGCCCTCCGTCTCGCCAAACACCTGGCGCACCTGCTTGGCCAACTGCCGCAGTTGGGCGTAGTCGGGGCCATAGATTTCTGCCAGCAGGGTAGACCGCACGGGCGGCCCAGGTGGATCTTCCACCAGCTTGACGATGGCGTTGTGCCGCTCCGCCACCTCTTGCATAGCAGGCCGTAGGCGCAGCACGATCCCTTCCGAGTCGATCCGACGGGCTTCCGGCTGGCTGAGGTGGACGCGGATGTCGGCCACATCCTCGCCCTCGCGGCGGTAGGATCCCCGCAGCAGGCCGTTGAAGTCCACCGGCGCCCCCGTACCGACGTAGGTTTCAAAGCTAAACACCTCGGCATCCTGCTTGAGCACCTCCTCCAGCTCGCGGGCTACAGCGTCGGTAGCGGCCAGCTCCGTCCCCCGCGGCATATCCAACTGCACTAGGAAGGTGTCCTTGTCCGCCTTGGGCAGCATGCGAAACTTTACCACCTGGGTCAGGGGTAGGAGAAAGCTGGCCAAGAACAGGCCAGTGACCACCCCAATCAGCAGACGCCGCCGGAAGGCCGACTCCAGCAGCGGCTGCATCAGGCGGCGGTAGAGCCGATACAGGCGCGTTTCTTCCAGAGCAAGCTGGGGTGGAGAGGCCTCGGTGGAGGGCTTGAGGCGAATCCAGCGGGCCGCCAGAAAGGGGGTAACCGTCAGGGCCAGCGTTGTGCTGATGATCATCGCCACCGGCACATTAAAAGGGATCGGCCCCATGTAGGGCCCCATCATCCCCGTGACAAAGCGCATGGGCAGGAAGGCCAAAATGACCGTGATGGTGGAGAGAATAACCGGCACACCCAATTCCTCCACCGCGGCAATCGCCTCCTCCACCTTCTCGCGAAAGTTCATGCCGGGGCGCAGCTCAAAGCGACGGTGGATATTCTCCGTAACGGCGATGGCGTCGTCCACCAAGGTGCCCAGGGCCAGGATCAGGGCAAAGAGGGTGATGCGGTTAATCGTTTGGCCGGCAACCCAGCCCACGCCCAGCGTGCCGGCCAAAGTTAACGGGATTACAAAAGCCACAATGGCCGCCTCCCGCCAGCCCAGGAAGATCAACAACAGGCCCACCACAATGCCGATGGCCTGGAAGAGGCTGTTGTAGAGGTTCCCAACCGCTTTTGAGGCCGTCCGCCCGTCGTTGCGGGTGATGGCAACCTGGATCCCGGGAGGCAACTGCGGCCGCAACTCTTCCAGCCGCCGAAAAATGGCCTTGGCTACGGTGACCGCGTTGGTTCCCGGCTTCTTAGCAATGCCGATGGTGACCGCCGGCTGGGTGATCCACTCTCCCGTCGAGCGGCGGCGCGGATCCGGATAGGGCTCTGTGATGGGCTCGTCGCTGCGGAAGTGGATGCGGGTCAGGGAGGTGCGCTCGGCAAACTCATCCCGCACGCTGGCTACATCTCTGAGATAGACCTCTGGCTTGACCTGAATGGCGGCCACGTCCTCAGCGGAAGCCAGCCGCTGCCCTCCCTCCAGGCGGATCTGCTGGGATCCCACCTCCACTTCTCCCGCCGGCAGTTGCAAGTTTTCGGCGGCAATCTGTTGGGCCACCTGGGTCGGGGAAAGACCATAGCTGGCCAGCCGCTCCGGATCCAAATCCACCCGGATGGTGCGGGGATGCCCCCCCACCAGCGTCAGGTGGGCCGTGTTGGGAAGGCTGCGCAGATCCTCCAGCAGCCGCTCTCCCACCCGCCGTAGCTGATTGTCGGTGTAGTCGGCCCCTGTCAAGGTCAGGGTAACGATGGGAACATCGTCAATGATGACCGGCTGCACCTGATAGCTGGCGCCAGGGGGGAATAGCTCCGGGTGGCTAAATAGATGGTTTTGCAGCTTGAACAGGCTGTCTTCCCAGTTTTCCCCCACCTCATACTGCACCGTGATCAAGCCGCCAGAGGCCTGGGCCACCGAGTAGATGTGGTCGATCCCTGTCAGCTCCCGTAGCTTCGCTTCCACAGGGGTGATCAGCGTCTTCTCCACGACCTCGGCACTGGCCCCCGGATACCGCAAAACTACATCCGCTGCCGGGACGACAATTTGCGGGTTTTCTTCCTTGGGGGTCAAGGTCGCTGCCAGCAGACCAAAGATGGCCAGGCCCACAATAATCAAGGAAGTAAGCTGGGCGTTGTTGATAAAGTAAGCGGTAACCTGCCCCACCCCTTGGCGCGGCTTCTCCAGCTCTGACATGGGAAAAATCCAGATTGGTTCATGCTTATACTACCATATAGCTATACTTTTATGCATCCATAGCTGCTCTTGCCCGTCTTCCGAAGCTGTCACCTGAGGTAGGCCCAGCAAAGGACGAACTGCTACTCGTGGCTGGGTCTAGGGGGGGATCCCGTCTTGGCAATCCAGTAGCCGCACTGGTGTTCTCCGTTCACCTGCCAGGTGAGGCGCTCCACCCGACAATCGGGCAGGGCGGCGGCAAACATCTCCAGCTCGTGGCCGCAGACGCTGGGAAAACGCTGGGCAATCTGGGCGATGGCGCAGTGGTGCTCCACCAAGACATATTGCTCGACATACTGCTCAGAGCCTTCTGCTGCAATCGGGGCAGCCAGGTGGTTGGGATAGGGGTAGTACTCCGCCATGTAGCCCTCTGCCTGGCGCAACTGCACCAGGCGCTCCAGCCGCTCGGCCAGGGATCCGGAGCCCATCTGGGCTTGGTACTCCTGGGCTTTGCGCTGCCACTGCTGCTGGAGCAGGGATCCCATCTGTTCGGATCCCAGGGTTTCAGCCAGCGTATTGAGCAGACCGAGGGCAAACTCGTCGTAGCCGGTGGGGAATTGCGCTTCTCCTTGGGGGCTGAGCTGATAGAGGTGCTGGGGGCGGCCCAAACCGCTAGCTTGAGCGACATGGTGGATCAGCCCCTCTGCCTCCAGATCCTTGAGGTGGCGGCGAATGGCCTGGGGAGAAATGCCCAAGTGCTCTGCCAGAGTCTGGGCGGTGGCCTGCCCCGTCTTGCGTAGGTAGATCAAGATAGCCTGCTTGCTGGAAACGGGTTGCGTGAACGGATCGGTGATCTTGCGCGCGCTCTCCACCCTCGCCCTCCTGGTTAGACTGGGTTTACTCGGCTGCCGCTGCCAGCACCGCTACTTTGACAAGGGGATCATTGCTAAAGTAACCTGAGGATTAGTTAAGCAACAACCATGTTGTTTTAATTGGCCATCTGTTTTGCCCCTGTCCCTAACCGAGAGCCATCCATGTCTACGAGCGTCCGCACCCTAATTAGCCAGCCCTACAAGTACGGCTTTGTTACCGACATCGCCTCTGAGTCCATCGGCAAAGGCTTAAATGAGGACATCATTCGGCAAATCTGGGCCAAGAAGGGGGAGCCGGACTTTATGCTGGAGTTCCGGCTGCGGGCCTACCGCCAGTGGCTGAAGATGAGCGAGCCCACCTGGCCGAATGTGACCTACCCGCCCATCGACTACCAGAACATCGTTTACTACTCCGCTCCCAAGGTAAAGGAGAAGAAAAAGAGCCTCGACGAAGTGGATCCCGTGCTGCTGGAAACCTTTGAGAAGCTGGGGATCCCTCTGTCGGAGCAGAAGCGGCTGGCCAATGTGGCGGTGGACGCCATTTTCGACAGCGTCTCGGTGGCCACCACCTTCCGGGAAAAGCTGGCCAAGGAAGGGATCATTTTCTGCTCCATGTCGGAGGCGCTGCGGGAGTACCCAGACTTGGTGCGCAAGTACCTGGGCACGGTGGTACCCATTGCCGACAACTACTACGCGGCGCTGAACTCGGCAGTGTTTAGCGATGGCTCCTTTGTCTATGTGCCCAAAGGGGTGCGCTGCCCGATGGAGCTGTCCACCTATTTCCGCATTAACAACGGCGAGTCGGGCCAGTTTGAGCGCACCCTGATCATTGCTGACGAGGGATCCTACGTCAGCTACCTGGAAGGCTGCACGGCCCCCATGTTCGACACCAACCAACTGCACGCGGCGGTGGTGGAGCTGATTGCCCTGGACAATGCCGAGATCAAGTACTCGACGGTGCAGAACTGGTATGCCGGCGACGAAAACGGCAAGGGCGGCATCTACAACTTCGTGACCAAACGCGGCCTCTGTCAGGGGGCCAACTCCAAGATCTCCTGGACGCAGGTGGAGACCGGCTCGGCCATCACCTGGAAATATCCGAGCTGCGTGCTGGTGGGGGAAAACTCGGTGGGCGAGTTCTACTCAGTGGCCCTGACCAACCACTACCAGCAGGCCGATACCGGCACCAAGATGATCCACATAGGCCGCAACACCCGCAGCAGAATTATCTCCAAAGGCATCTCGGCGGGGCATTCCAAAAACAGCTATCGCGGCCTGGTGAAAATTGGGCCCAAGGCAGAAGGCGCCCGCAACTTTTCCCAGTGTGATTCCATGTTGATTGGGGATCAGTGCAGCGCCAACACCTTCCCCTACATTGAAGTGCAAAACAACACTGCCAAAGTAGAGCACGAAGCTTCCACTTCCAAAATCGGAGAAGAGCAACTGTTCTACTTCCAGTCGCGCGGCATTTCTGTAGAAGACGCCGTCTCCATGATCATCAGCGGCTTCTGCCGAGAGGTGTTCAACCAATTGCCGATGGAGTTTGCCGTCGAGGCGGATCGGCTGCTGAGCCTGAAGCTAGAGGGATCCGTTGGCTAGATCCCTGGCGAGCGGCTATGCTCGTTGCCAATTGCCGAGCAGCCTGGCGCAGCTCCACCTTGGGGGCGGCGCTGAAGGGGTAGGTCTGTCCGCCAATACTTCGACCCAAGACGAACTGCTGACATGATCCGGGAAAACAGCCCTGTCATTTTATCTGTCCGCGATCTCACGGCTGAGATCGACGGTACCCCTATCCTCAAAGGGGTGAACCTGGAAATCCGGGCCGGCGAGATCCACGCCATCATGGGGCCCAATGGCTCCGGGAAAAGCACCTTCTCCAAGATCTTGGCCGGCCACCCCGACTACCGGGTAACAGGAGGTGAGATCCTCTATTTGGGCAAGGATCTCTTGGCAATGGAGCCGGAGGAGCGGGCCTGGGCCGGGATCTTCTTGGCCTTTCAATACCCCATCGAGATTCCGGGGGTGAGCAACTTGGATTTCTTGCGCGCCGCCTACAACGCCCGGCAGAAATATCGGGATCAGCCGGAAATGGATCCCCTCGATTTTGACGACTTGGTGCGGGAAAAACTGAGCATTGTCAAGATGGATCCCGCTTTTTTGGAGCGCTCCGTCAACGAAGGGTTTTCCGGCGGCGAGAAAAAGCGCAACGAGATCCTGCAGATGGCGGTGCTGGAGCCGACGCTGGCTATCTTAGACGAGACGGATTCTGGCCTGGATATCGACGCGCTGCGCGTCGTTGCCCAGGGCATTAACCAACTGGCCAGCCCTGAGAAGGCCATGCTCCTCATTACCCACTACCAGCGCCTGCTGGAGTATGTAACCCCCGACTATGTGCATGTGATGGAAGGGGGGCGCATCGTCCTCAGCGGCGATAAGACTTTGGCGCTGGAGCTGGAAGAGCGGGGCTACGACTGGCTCAAGGAGGAGGTGGGATGAGCGCTGCGGTGCCCAAGTCCTCGGTTCGAGAAAGCGACGCCAGCGGTTTTGGCCGTCCCTTTCTGGAGCACATCCTCCGCCAAATCCCAGAGGTGGAAGATCCCCATACCACCCTGAGACAGCAGGCCCGCGCCCAACTGGCGGAACTGGGGATCCCCACCCCCCGCGAAGAAGACTGGAAATACAGCGACCTCTCGCCGCTGGTGGCCCACACCTTTCGCCTGGCCGGCCCTGGACAGGCAACGCTAGAGAAGGCCGTGCTGGATCCCTGGCTGTGGCCGGAGAGCCGTCACAGCTATGCGGTGTTCGTCAACGGCTACTTTGCTCCCCACCTTTCTGACTTGAGCGGCCTGCCCTCGGCCCTGCGAATTGCTCCCCTAAGCCAGTCGGCTCCTGGATGGTTGCAAACCATCGTCAAGCTCGATGTCTTCAGCGCCCTCAACACCGCCCATCTAGGCGATGGGATCCAGATTGAGCTGCCGCCCCAGCAGGAGGTTTTGCCGCCCTTGCACCTGCTCTGGGTGACGGTGGCCCCAGAGAGAGAAGCCGTTCTGGCCCAGCCCCGCTGTCTGGTGGCTTTGCAGGCCCACAGCTCCCTCACCCTGATTGAAGATCACCTCTCCTGGGGGGCCGGGATCCCCTTTGGCAACGCCGTCGCCGAGATTGCCCTGGCCGAAGGATCCCGTCTACACCATGTGATCTTGCAGCGGCAGGGATCCCAGGCTTTTCACATCAACCAAACTGCTGTGCGCCAGGGCCGCCACAGCCACTACCGGCTGCAGGCCATCCAGTGGGGATCCCAATTTTCCCGCCACAACCTGGAGCTTGTCCAGGTAGAACCCCAGGCCCACACCCACCTGCAGGGACTGACCCTGCTGAAGGGATCCCAGCACAGCGACACCCACTCCCGCCTGGTGCATCAAGCGCCCCACGGCAGCAGCCGCCAATTGCACAAGTGCATCGTGGACGAGGCGGCCCGTGCGGTCTTCAGCGGGCGCATTTTGGTGAGCCAAGCAGCTCAACTGACAGACGCCGCCCAGACCAACCGCAATCTGCTGTTGAGCCCCAAGGCGCGGGTGGATACGCAGCCGCAGTTGGAGATCTTTGCCGACAACGTCAAATGTGCCCACGGGGCCACCGTCAGCCAACTGGAGGCCGAAGAAATCTTCTATTTGCAAAGCCGCGGCATTCCCCAGGCCCAGGCCAGGCAACTCCTCACCTATGCTTTTGCAGCCGAGATCCTCGAAGGGATCCCTTTGGCCCAGCTTCCTTCCCAGGTGGCCTGCCGGTTGGGATCCGATTAATTTGCGATCAATTCGGTTTCTGGTTACAGCTTTTTCCGACTTCATGGGAGTTCTGTAGCCAAGCGAGATCCTTCCTACGCAAGAGATCGATCTACATTGGCTGTAGTAGATAACGCCGGAAAAAGCTGTAGTTGTTGGCTGCTCCCGAAATGGCCATTATCCTCAAGAGTGACCGGGCTTAGGCGTAATGGCTTGACGCGAAATAGATTCGGGAGTTTCCTTATCGATCTTCTATGGTTGCGTTTTCTTGCAAATCTTAGGTTGGAAACGCTCAAACTGCTATACAGAGAGGGTTTCAGCCATTGTCACCACTGAGGAAATAGCCAGAATAAGAGTAGCTATTGACCCAGCAATGGGCGCTACGACAACTTGGTGAATGCACGATGTTTCCCTCTCTGTTGACCCCACGCACAGCCGGCCTACTCCTATCCGGGGCGGTATTGGGCATTCATTGCCAGGCGGCTATGGCCGCCCCTTTTCGCGACACTTTTGGTCACTGGGCCCAAACCTACATTGAGGCTCTCTCCGCTCAAGGGGTGTTGAACGGCTTCCCGGATGGCACCTTCCGTCCCAACGAGCCGGTGACCCGTGCTCAGTTTGCCACCCTCGTCACCACTGCCTTTCGCCTCCGCAACACCTCTGGTGCCTTCATCGGCTTTCGGGATGTGCCCTCCAACCACTGGGCGGCCAGCGCCATCTCCACGGCGGCAGCCAACAACTTGGTGGCCGGCTTCCCGGACGGCACCTTCCGACCCGAACAGCCCGTTACCCGCACCGAGGCGCTGGTGATCCTGACCAACGCCCTTGGCAACACAAGTGCCATCCCCGCGGCCCAGCCGAGCGAGCTGTTCAGCCGCTACCGTGACGCGGCAGCCATTCCCAACTGGGCCCTGGCGCCAATTGCAGCCGCCAACCGCGCCGGCCTGATCGTGAATTACCCAGATCCCATGCTCTTGGAGCCCAACCGTCCTGCCACCCGTGCTGAGGTGGCTGCTTTTAGCCACCAGGCCCTGCTCAGTCGGGGATCCCTGGTGGCCCAGAACCCAGGCAATTGGCTCTCCACCCCTCAGCCCGGCTTTGACCTGCGCCTTTCCACGCTGGCGGCGGGCACTCTGATACAGACCACCACCCCCTTCAACGAGCGCCTCTTCATCGCCCCCAACGAAACTCGCCCTATGTCCTTGATCGTTTGCAACCCAATTCGCAACGGCCAGGGGGACATCCTGGTGCCTTTTGGCTCACGGGTGGATGGCCGCTTTGAGCCGGTGCCGGGCGGCACGGGCTTTGTGGCGGAAAGCATCATCGTCAACAACCAACTGTTCCCCTTGGCCGCTCAATCGGATGTAATCCGCGATGTCAAGGATCCCCGCTACACCACCACAGGCAAGATCATCCAAGATGCGGCCATCGGTGCGGCAGCAGGCGCCGTTCTCGGCTTGGTAACCGGCGATAATGCCATTGCCACAGAAGAAGTGCTGGGGGCAGGGGTGGCCGGAGCGGTGATCGGCAACGTGACAGCGCCGCAGGTGGTTGTGTTGGATCCCAACCAGGTGATCGAGCTGCGCCTCACCCAGGATCTGGCGCTAGTTCCTCAATCCCGCTAGCGGCGCGGGGGTGTCTGTTGCAACGAGACGCAGGCGATACAACTTCTCACTGTCTTTCCATCGGTGAAGCTGGGCGTTGTCTCGATCCCCAACTCCCCTCTCCCTCCGGGAGAGGGGCTGCTAGGGCGCTATCTTCTCAGCCAATCCAACAGAGTCGTTCCCCCCAGCCACAGGCCCACCAAAATGGAAGTGGTCAGTAGCCCCCCTGCCACACAGATCAGGGATCCCAGGCTGCAGAGGAGCCCATCTTCTTCCAGGAGACCGAAGGCGGTGACGAAGATCCCCATCGCCGGCAGGGTGTTGGTGCCGGGCACGGGAATGATCATGGAAATGCCCATCAAACCAATCCAAGTGCCCAGCCAGACCTGGCCCAGGCGGCTGGTGCAGACTCGTTGCCAACGGGGGCAGGCAACTTTTTCAATGCGCTGCAACCATGGGATCCCGGCCTGCACCCACTTTTGCAATTGCTTCCGTTCAATGGATGTCTGCAGCACCCATGGCGGCAACCAGGGAGTGGTTCGCCCTGCCAGCATTTGCAGGGCCAGCAGTAGGATGACCACGCCAAAGGGAGTGGAATAGCCAGGGGCCGGCAGAGGCAAAGCCGAGGGAAAAGACAGCACTGCCAAAAACAAGCCAAAGCTGCGCTCGCCCGCCAGTTTGAGAATCTCTTCAATGCAGATCGCCACGGGTGGGGATCCCTCAGGCTGCTCTGGGTTGGCGGGAAGGCAGGCAAATCGGGCTAGCTCTTGGGATAGACGAGCCATAGGGGGGTCTGCAAACGGTTTGGGAGCCAACGATAGCCTACTGCAAATCCAAGGTTTGTTGGATATCTTGAGCGAAGGGGTGGTTTTGGAGAGGTAAGATGAGTGGCGAAGCGCTGGGCAAGAGGTTGGGCAGCGGTGGCCTTGGAGAAGGTCTAAAGAAGCGCGCCCCGCTCAGCAAAGAAATGGGTAGGTTGGGGGGATCCCTGCTGCTGGGATCCCTGTTGGTGGCAGGGCACGGTGTGGCCCTGGCCGAAGCGCAGTTGGAGGTGGGTACCTCCACCACCTTGCCCCCCCAGTCGGCTCCGCCGGTGTTGCCACCCCCACCGGTGGGAGTGCGACAAATTAGAGAGGATACCGATCCTGAGCAAACCGCCGATATGCCCCTTTCCTTGATGGCCGAGCAGGTGCTGGAGGCGGTGTGCGAAGCGCAAATCGATGCCCAACGGGCCCTGGCCCTCATGCCCGATCTGAGCGAATCCCACATCCGCGCCGCCTGTCCCAAGCGGCTGATCCCCAAAAGCTGAAGGAAAACAAAGGCGGCCCCAGACCTTGGGTTGAAAAGTATCCGAAAAATACGCTTGCTCTAGGGGGAGGGTGCTCTAACGACCGAATGTGGGCGCGATTTGCCTAGGGGATCGCCCGTGCGGATCCGCTCCCCACACCAAGCTATCCAACTAGGCATCGCCATGGTGCATCCTATGTGGTGCAGGGCTTTACGGCTACCGACAACATTGTTACGCTAATTTGAGATTCTCTGCTTCATCGGGCAGATAAGTTCATAGGTAGCCTATGAGTTTTGTGCAGATTTGCACTTGGCATTGCTGACTTGAGGAGAAACCGTGCCCAGAAAAGCCACCAGCACAAAACCGAAAGCAACCAGGACAACCTCAAAAGAAGGAGCTGGGCCCGACCCGCAGGTGGCGATTGCCGCAGAAATCCAGCGTCTTTCGGATACTTATGGCATTTCTAAGGAACTCCTAGAGAATTTTGCCCGGTTTGTAGTCAGGCAGCTACAGCCACCGCCCCGGCTGTCTGTCAAAGAGCTGCAGAAAGCCATTTACAACCACTTTGGCGTTAAAAACGCAGCCGAGCTGAGAAAATCAGCCAGCTTCAGACTGGCAACCAGTGGTATGGGCAAACTGAACTTATCCAAAATAGACGATTTGGAGCGCATTTATCGTCAGCACATCGGGATCCTTCCCAACGAAGAGGGGGAAGAGGGGTATGGCTGCATCAATGGGATCAACATCTTCAAGTACGACTTGCCTTGGCGGGTTTTTGGGCTTGACCCTGACCGAGCTACCGATGAAGACATCAAAGCTGCTTTCTACCGCCTGAGCAAGATTTACCATCCCGATTCTCCGACGGGAGATGACAAAATTTTCCAGCGATTGACTCTTTTCTACAAAAGCCTTACGGAGAAGTTCGAGCAATGGCTATAGTCTATGTTTCCTCAAACAAGCTCGCCGATTTCTTGGGTATCAGCCTTGAGGAACTCAGGCAGATTGAAGCTCACTTTGACAGGATCCCCGATGATGAGTGGGAACTGGTGGAAGGTAAAGACTATCGTGTTATCAACAAAAGTTCTGGGCTAAGGGAATACACGCAGTCCGGCGCTTATGCCATTTTATCCTTTTTAAGATCTCGAACAGAGCAAGATCCCAAATCCTCTACAGGTACAAGCATTAGGAATTGGTTCAAGGAAGAGCATCGCAAGAAGCAGAAAGCTCTCGTGGATCACAGGATCCTTCAGAACAGCTCCTCTCTGGTCAAAAGACAAGATCAGTTTTGGTTATCTCTTCGAGATGTTGTGATGATCTTTGGAACTCGAACTGACTATCTTAAGAAGGCGCTTGAGCTTGCATCGAAGCAAAGTAAGTTAATCAAAGACATTCATTACACACGTTTTGGTAATGATGACACTGTTTACCTCTCTTTACGAGGTATCTATGAGCTTGCCAAGATTATGGGAGAGGTTCTCAAGCAAAACCACAGAAAAGACTGGTGTCAAGATGTTAGCGAACGCATTGAACCTCAGATTCAGGTAATCGTCAAGGCAATCCAGGATCGACAAAATCAGATAGAAAAGGCAAAAGATCTTGCAAGAAAAAGGGATAGAAATCTTTGTAGAGTTACTCGAAAAGCAGCCAGTAGCCTAACGGTTCATCATCTCTACTCTGAAGCGCACTATCCAAAGCTTGCAGCGAGTCTCTCCAACCTGATTACCATAGCCAACGAAGTGCACAGCCACTTTCATCAGTGGATGGGAGGTTTCAGCGAGCCATGTACAATTGATGACTTCATTAAGTATGTTCTGGAATACTACCCTGAGAACGGACATCTGATCATCTGGTTGGAGCAGCAGAAGGCCAGCCTTGGCCCGCAGTTGCCCATAGGAAAGGAGAGAGAACATGTGCTCTACCTTCCTCTCCAGCGTGTAACTTGAAATAACCCATCTCGATTGTTTTCAGGTCATTCCAAGCACCTTAGTCAGGTGTACCTGATTGATTTCTTTTCCGGGGTTGCCCTCTGGATGTCCGGTTTCCCTTCCTGTTAGCAATCTGAGCCTCTCCCTACTACAACAATAGAGACCATGGCACAACAAGGGATCCCTAAATCAAGCCCTGATCCAAGATCGCGCGGGAACGGGCAATAGCTGCTCTCAAGTTGGCCCGCTGGGTGTAGCGCATCGTCATGGCAGCAGTCGTGTGGCCCAGCAAGTGCTGGATATGCTCAGGGGCAACGCCGCGATCCAGCAGCAGGGTGGCAAAGCTGTGGCGAAACTGGTGGGGGGTTTGGTGGCCCGGCTCAGGCTCGGTGAGCTTAAGCACAATATGACGTAGGCCATCGTAGGTGAGGGGACGACCCCGGTAGGCCGGGCAACGGGATTGGGAGACAAACAAGGGATCCGTCGGCGCGCACGGGCCCCGTTCTTGGCTCAGATATTGTTGCAGCAGCTCGGAGAGGGGATCCCCGACCGCCACAGCGCGAGGTTTACTTCCCTTGCCACAGCGCACCTCCAACAGGGATCCCTCAGGGCTGATCTGAAAATCCTGTACTGTCAAGTCCAACAGCTCCTGCGCCCGTAGGCCGCACTCCAACAGCAGGCGGATCAAGGCTGCGTAGCGCAGAGAATGGCTTTGGGCCCGTTGCAGAACCCGCTGCAACAACAGCCGATCCAGGTCGCGAGGCAGACGAGCGGGCAGGCGGGCAGGTCGAATGGCCTGGGTGGGCAAGGGATCCGGAAAGTAGCCTCGCTGGCTGGCCCATTCAAAAAATTGTTGCAGCGCCAGCCGCTTCAGGTTGTAGGTAGCGGGAGAGGCAGGCGGATGGATCCACTGGCCCGAACGGTTGCGCAACGGACGCCCCCTCAAGCTGTTTAAAAAAGACTGAACGTGGGACGGCTGCACCTGTCCCAGCGGCACCGGGCAAGTTTTGGCAAACTGCTCCAGAGCAATGCGGTAGGTGCGGCGGCTGGCTGGGGCCAGATCCCGCTCCCGCTCCTGCAAAAATTGCAGCACCAACTGGCTGAGGCTGGGCACAGGGCAGCTCGGCTGACGCTGGAGATGGGCCTGTTGAACCGAGTCGGGCCGGGGATCCCTCATCTGCAAGACCAGCAACCCTCAACTCACGCTTAACTTTAACTTCCGGCAAGCCGCAGTTCAAAGCGGGATCCCAAACGACTTCTGATTGGATTGCTACTGGCTGGGCAGCAGGTGTTGGGTGATGAAATCCGTGTACACCTCGCCCCGCAAAAAAGCCTCGTGGCGCAGGATCTGCTGGTGGAAAGGGATCGTGGTGGGCACGCCGGTGATGGCACATTCCCCCAGCGCCCGCTGCATGCGGCGGATAGCTGCCGCCCGGTTGGGCCCCCAGACGATCAGCTTGCCCAGCAGCGAATCGTAGTAGGGGGGAATGGTGTAGTCGGTGTAAATGTGGGAGTCCATGCGCACCCCCGGCCCCCCAGGGGGCAAATAGGCGCTGATGGTGCCCGCGCAAGGGCGAAACTGCTGCTTGGGATCCTCGGCGTTGATGCGGCACTCGATGGCATGGCCCCGCAGTTCCACATCCTTCTGGCGAAAGGTCAGAGGTTGACCTTGGGCGATGCGAATTTGCTCGGCAATCAAATCCAGCCCCGTCACCATCTCGGTAACCGGATGCTCCACCTGGATGCGGGTGTTCATCTCGATAAAGTAGAACTGGCCGTTTTTATCCAGCAAAAACTCCACCGTGCCCGCCCCCACGTAGTTCACCGCCTTGGCTGCCTTCACCGCTGCTGCTCCCATGCGGGCGCGCAAGCTCGTGGTCAGAGCCGGGCTGGGGGCCTCTTCCAGCAGCTTTTGGTGCCGCCGCTGAATTGAGCAATCCCGCTCGTACAGGTGCACCACATTGCCGTGGCTGTCGGCCAAGATCTGAAACTCCACATGGCGGGGGCGCTCGATAAACTTCTCCAGGTAGATGCCCCCATCGCCAAAGGCCGCCTGGGCTTCCCCCTGGGCGGTGCGCATCATCTTCAGCAATTCTTGGGCATCTCTGGCCACCCGCATGCCCCGCCCCCCGCCGCCGGCAGTGGCTTTGATGATCACGGGGTAACCGATTTTCTCCGCCAGCTTCACCGCCTCTTCATCAGAGGTGATCAAGCCGCGGCTGCCGGGCACGGTCGGCACGCCCACCGCTTGCATAGTCTCGCGGGCCGTGGCTTTGTCGGCCATTTTGCGCATCGCCTCTGGCGAGGGGCCGATGAAGATCAAGTTGTGGTCGGCACACATCTCGGCAAACTTGGCATTCTCCGCCAAGAACCCGTAGCCCGGGTGAATGGCATTGGCACCGCGGGTAAGGGCTGCCGAGATGATGTTGGGAATGTTGAGGTAGCTTTTGGCCACCGGGGCATCCCCTACACAGACGGCCTCGTCCGCCAGTTGGACATGCAGCGAGTTCTGATCCGCAGTGGAGTAGACGGCCACGGTGCGGATCCCCATTTCCTGACAGGTGCGGATGATGCGCAGGGCAATCTCGCCTCGGTTGGCGATCAGGATCTTGGTGATGGGCGGCATGAGGGGCGTTTGAGGTTAGAAAAATCTCGGCCGCTAAAGACCAGCGGTCCGTGCAAGGTAGGGTACGCAGGTGCTGATCCTACTATGGCAAGCAGACGGAAGGATCCAGATGGGGAGCCCACATCTGGTCAATTCAGCCAACGCCTACACCCTCTGGGCAATAGCCGGCAAACCTACGCGGGCCCGGAATTGCCGGGCTGCCGTCAGCGCCCCATAGGGATCCCCCTTGTAGAGGCCGTAGTGCATCAGGGACAGGCGCCGCAATCCCAGTTGCGACACCTCCTGCAGCCACTCTGGCCGGCTCATGATCGCGAAATCCCCCTGGACGGTGTCGGCCCGGCCACCGTTGGGGTGCTTGTCCTTAATCGAGGGCTCGTAGTGGGCCAGCATCAGGTTGCGGTGGATGGGGGCAAAGAGGCGGCAGCAGAGGCGGATCTGCTCGGGGTTACCCGGATCCGGGCCGTTGAGCTCCGGGTTAAACTCCCCCGGTCGCCGCTGGCGCATCGACTGGAAGGCGATCCCGTCCATTTGGCTCATCGTCTCGGCAAAAGGCTCCACCATGCTGCGCCCTGCCCCGCGGCGGCGATCGTCAAAGGTGGCAATCCAGCCGCCCCAGCAGAGGGCCACTTCGGCCTCGGGCAGCCGCTCCTTGATGGCCTGGCGGGCTCTTAAGATGTTGCGCATCAGGGCGCGGTAGTAGGGGGCAGTGTCGGCGTTGTAGGCGTCGGCGGGGATGCGCCAGTAGGAAAACTCGGTGGCCAGGCTCCAGTAGGTGGGGCGGCCTTGGGGGTTGGCTTGAGCAATATACCCGGCCAGCTCGGCTACGTCCTGGATAAACTGCGGCGAGAGGTGGTAGTCGCCGCAGGGGCGGGTGGTGTCGTCTTCCCAGGTGATGATGTGCAGGCTGTAGCCCCGCTCAAACCACTGCCGCAAAAGCCCCGCCTGGTGCCAGTTACGCCAGAAGGAGAGATCCCCCTGGCGGTGGTCAAAGCTGTTGAGCCAGCCACTCAAGAAATGGGGATCCCAGCCCCGCGCCACCGCCGCCACCTGCGGATCCGACTCGATTTCCCAGAGGAAGCGACCGGGATCCTCGCCAGTGCCCACTTCCCAGCGGGCCAAGAGCTCTGACAAGTTCAGGTTTCCAGTGGTAACGTTCTCGAAGCCCTGACCACAGCCGGCAACTCCAGAGGCAGCCAGCAGCGCTCCGCCCATCTGCAGCACCTGTCGCCGCGGCCATTGCCGTTTCCAGATCATCTCGTTTCCTCCTCAAGCTCTGCCTGGCGGGCCCACAGCCGCACCTGCGGGGAGCTGTAGACCTCCCTAAAGCCCGGCAGCCCCTCAAAGGTAAGCTCAGGCCAAAATTGCAGGATGCGATCGGCGCTCCGCAAGGGATCCGCCGGCCCCGCCACCAGCAAGTAGTCCACCCGCTCCTGGGGGTGTTGCAGGGCCAAGGCAAACTCGTACTGGTGGGGGGTAAGGAACAAGCGGGGATCCCCCGCCCAAAAGATAGCCTCAAAGTGGATGTCGTCGTCCACCAACACCTTCTCGCCAGGCAGCAGGTGGCGGCGGAGATATTCCCCTACTTGGCGCTTTGCCTGCCGCTGCTGGCGCCACGCTTCCAAAGTCTGCCCCCCAGAGGTCACTTCGTAGAGGTCTTGGGCCGCTCCCAACTCACGGCTAAGGGGCGCCACCCCTGCCACCAGCCGCTCCCAGAGATCCCGCTCCTCAACTACCAGGGGCGCCAAAAATCGTGGCTCTTGGCTTAGCCCATAGCCAGCGGTAAGGCAGTTCAGCCCCAAGAGAGCAGTAATCAGCAGCCGCTTGGCCCAGCCGGGGCCGGCTCCGCGGACTAAGTAGGCCCCCATCAGCAACGGCAGCGGCACCCAGACGAGACCAAAGCGGCTCAGCTCCGGCAAAAACAGCCCCTGGCCCAGGGAAGCCAGCAGAACCACCAGCGGCATCCCCCAGATCAAGGCCCCGACCCAGCGGCCTAGCAGGGATCCCATCCCCAACAGGAGATAGGCAGGGGCCAGCACCGCCAGCCACTTGCCCAGCTCCACCAGCCCTTGCCAGCCGCCGGCCTGCTGCAGGTCTTCCCGCAACTGCGGCAGGCGCAGGCCGCTGCCCACCTGGTAGGTAAAAGCCCAGGGATCCCCCACCGCCAACCAGTTGACATACAGCCAGCTCAGGATCAGGGCCAGGCTGATAAACCCCACCACCAGCAGCGAGGCCCAGCGGAACCCCCAAGATTCCCGGCGAAAAGCCACCAGCAGCAGTCCTGCCAGCCAGGGCAACAGCCAGCCGCTCTCCCAGCGCAGCACCATCAGCGGCCCCAAGGCCAGCCCAATGAGCAGCAGCCGCAGGGTAACGGGCAGCTCGTCCTTCTCCGCTGCCCGTTTCCCATCCGCCAGAGGGAACAACAAGGCCATGTTCACCCCCACTAAAAGCGAGGTGGCCGTCCAAACGGGGCTGCGCAGCAGCATCAGGAGCAAAGCCGGCTGCAGCAGCAGCAACAGACCCCACAGCCAGCGCCACCCCAGGCCGACAGGCAAACGGCGCAACTGCTGCCCCATCCAGTCCAACACCAGGGATCCCAAAATGGCCTGCAACACCAGCGGCGAGCGCCCCAAAATTGCCGTGGCCAGCACCAGCGAAGGGGGAAAAGTGGTGCCGACAATGGGCAGGCGCGGATCCGGCCCCAGGACGGCTACGGATCCCTTGTAGCTAAGGAACTGCATCTCCAGGCTCACCCAGCCCCAGCCTTCCTTTAGCCCCCACAAGAGGCCAGCTAGGACCAGCAGGGGGATCCCTACCGGCGCCGCGAGCCGCAAGATGGCTTTAAGCCGGTTTACGAACATCCATGCCCCATGAACGAGTTTCGCCAAACTTGACGGCCTAGGGCATTGGAACACCCTAGTTAATCCTAAAAGCAAGTTTTGCAAAAACTATTAGGAATGCAAGGGAGAGTTAGTATTCCCCTTCTCGAGACTTTTTTTCTACGAGTTTTGGCGTATTGGGTTCAGCAAGATGGTCGATGAAAAGTTACCGCGCTGCAGGTGAGGATGTGAGAGTCTCTGAAGTGGAACAAGGTGTGACCTCAATGCTACAGTCTGTGCGGGACATGGACAACGCGGCAATTCCGGCACTGGAGCTTTTGCCCTCCCAGGCTCAGACCCGCCCCTGGGGAGCCTTCTGGATCTTGGATGAAGGCCCGATGTATAAAATCAAGCGCATCGAGGTCAAGCCCGGCCATTGCCTTAGCCTGCAGATGCACTACCACCGCAGCGAGCACTGGATCGTGGTTCGGGGCACGGCGCGCGTTACCCGGGGCGAGGAGGTGGTGCTGCTCAACTCCAACGAGTCCACCTACATTCCCCCCTGCACCAAGCACCGTCTGGAAAACCCCGGCACCATCCCCTTGGTGATTATCGAGGTGCAGAACGGGGAATACTTGGGGGAGGACGACATCGTGCGCTTTGAGGACGACTACGCCCGCGCCTAGGAGAGTTCCTGAGGAAGGGGGTTTTCTTGTGGCCAGTTCATCACTCTTGCGCCATATGCTCCTAGAAGTTTGGCGACTGCCCCCGCCGCAAGTGTAGGCTTTTTCTGTCGTCAGAGCAGGTGCTAGGGATCCAGCAGATGGCTAGGGTAAGGCGAGGGTGGGGGCTGTTGGTGGCTGGCTTGCTCTGCTGCGTGCCAACAGAGGCAGTGCGGGCGGAGCCCCTTGCTTTCCAGAGGCTGGGCTATGAGCGTTCGGTGCTGCTGCAGGGATCCAACCCGCGCCTGGATGTCACCGTCCCTGCGCCCATCAACGGCATCGACCCGGAAGCCAGCTTTGTGCAGTTGCGCCTAGAACCTTCGCCGGTGCTCAAACCCACTTCTACCGTGCGGGTGCTGATTAACGACGAGCTGGCGGGGATCTTTCTGGTGCAAGATCTGCGCCAGGAGCCGGTGGTGCGGGTGCCCATCCCTAACCTGCCGCCGGGTGAGCGCTTTATCACGGTGTCGGTGCAGCCGTTTTTGAGCATCAGCGACGACATCTGTGCCGACCTCAACACCGGCAACCTGCTGCTGAGGGTAGGGCGGGACAGTTTTTTTGAGCTGGTGCCCCGCGTGCCCGATGCCACAGTGGCCGGCTTTCTGCGCCTGATGTACCCCCAGCTCACGCTGGTGGTGCCCGCCAACCCTTCTCCTGAGGTGGCGGAAGCAGCGCTGGGCCTGTACAGCCTGCTGGCCCACCTCTTCCCTCAGACCCCTATCCTCTGGAGCAACCGTCCAGGGGAGGGGCCTCAAGTGATTCTGGAGCCGGCCAACTTTACCCCCCACCTGCAGCATCAAGTAACTCCAGAGGGATCGCGGCTGCGGGTGGCCGCCCGCCGCGAGGCCATTCTTGCCCTCTATGAAGAGTGGAAGCGGGCGGGGCTGGTGAGCCGCGGCATCCGGGTGGCGGCGGTGGCGGACTGGAAGCGGGCTCTCAAGGCCAACCGCCTCAGCTTGCGGGAGTTGGGGATCGTGGATCCCCTGCTGCGGGGCTTTGGCAGCCAGTCTTTGGTTTTCAACTTCAACTTGGCCCAGTTGGGGGGGCGCCCGCGGGATCTGGCGGCCCAACTGGATGTGATCATGAACCCGGTGGATGGTCGGGCCGGGGATCGCCTGACGGGCTATGTGTTCTTCAACGGCGTTCTGCTGCGCACCTACAACCTCACCGGTCGCAGCCAGCTCAACGAGACCGTGACCCTGCCCACCCGCCTGCTGCGCCGCTTCAACCAACTGGAGCTGCGCTTTGACTACGGGGCCAGCCCCGGCAATTGCCAGGGATCCCTGACGCCGCTGACGGTTCAGGTGCGCTCGGATAGCTCCGGCTTTCTCTGGAGCGGCTACCAAGCCCCCAGTGGCGAGCTGCAGGAGATCCCGGCGGTGCTGCAGGGATCCGGACGGGTTTGGCTGGGGGATCCCCAACGGCTGCCGGCTGCCGCCTACCTGGTGGGGGCCTTGAGCCGGCTGGCCGCCCAACCGCTCCTGCCCACCCTTCAGTTTCTGCCCCAGGAAAAGACCAAACTGGAGACAGGCGACTTCGCCTGGCAGATCCTTGTCGCTGCCCCGGAGCAGGTGGAGCTCCCTTACAGCCCCATCCGGCTGGGATCCCAGTTCGAGATCCTCAACCCCTTGAACCAGCAGGTGGCCCTGGCCGCCCAACCCCAGGAAAACCTCGGCCTCTTGCAGTACTTTTTGCTCCAAGGCAGGCCTACCCTCTGGCTATCCTGGTGGGGATCTGATCCGGCCTTGGCAGAACGCCTCAGCCGCGGCCTTGCCGATCCACGCACCCGCCTGGCCAACCAACTGCAGGGAAATGTGCTCACCGCCTACGCCGCCGCCCCCGCCCTCACCCAGGTGCAGAGCTGGGATCTCACCCCCCAAGGCTACCGGGTGCGCTACCCAGGCCGCTTCAGTTGGCAGCTTTTGGTGTGGCAGTACCGCTATTGGCTGGTGCTGCTGCTGGCTATTCTACTGGCAGCGGGAGCCTGGAATGTCTATCGCCGCTTGGCTCGCCGCCCCGAGTCCCCCATCCCTTCCTAGGGGGGGCTAGGCATGGGCTTGCGGTTGAGCCAGACTTGAGCCAAACCGCGGGTCTTAGGCCATGCTCCAGTCCCTTAAGTCCTCGCTTTTGCGCGCGGGCTATCTCACCCGCCAGCAACTGGCGGCAGCCGAGGAGTACCGGGAAGAGGTGGGCTGCTCCTTGCCCAGGGCTTTTTGGAGCTTGCGGGTCATGCATCCTGGCAAGTTTGCCGACCTGTGTCGCCAGATTTTGGATCGGCCCAAGCTGCGGGACTGGCTGCTCAAGCAGCCTTTAGATCCAGAGCTGCCTTGGCTAGTGGAACCCAGCGATCTCCTGCCGGTGCGCTTTTTGCCCTGTGGCTGGCTCAACCCGCAAACCGTTGTAGTGGCCACGGAAGAGCCCGGCTTTCCCGGCGTCTGGCAGGCTGTGAAACGCCTTTGCCCGGAGGCCGAAAAGCTGTGGGAGATCCCGGCCACCGAAAAGCAGATCTTGACAGTTATCCTCGAGCGCAAGCTGTCTGCTGAGCTGCTGGGCAGCCGCCTTACCCTGGAGCAGTGGCAGCAGGCTCTGGAGATCCGCCGCCGCACCGGATCCAGCCTGGGGCAGGTGCTGACCCGGCTGAGCTACCTCTCCACCCCCGAGTATCTCAGCATTCTGGCCCATTTGCTGGGCTACCCTTCCGTTTCGGAGCTGATGGGAACAGGGCTGCTCTACCGGGACGAGAGCCTGAGCCGCCAGTTCGATCCGGAGCTGATGATGCACCACCTCTTCTACCCCCTGAGCTGGAGCGACGAGCACACCTTCACCGTGATGGTCAACGACCCCCTGGACTGGGCGGTGGACGAGCTGCTCTACAGTTGGCGGCCAGGGTTGCGGATAGAAAAGGTGCTGGGCACCGAGCAGGATATCACCCAGCTCCTCAGCCAAGATCAGGGATCCCGCTTTAGCCAAGAGGCGGTGTACAAACTGCTGGCCCGTCTGCCGGAGGAATCGGCCTCGCGGGTGTTTACCCCCTCGCAAATTGCCGTCGGCTATGGCCTGCTGCTGCTGCTGCTGTGGAGCTTGGCCAGCGCTCCCTGGACAACTCTGACGATCTCGGTGCTTTTGATTAACCTCTTCTACATAGCCTCGATTTTCTTCAAACTGCTGCTCAGCTTGGTGGGATCCGCCGATCGCTTCCACCAGATTACCGACGAAGAAGTGGCCGCCCTCGATGACCGCAGCTTGCCCATCTACACCATCCTGGTGCCGGTCTACAAAGAGCCGGAGGTGATGCCGATTCTCATCAACTCCCTCTCCAAGCTGGACTACCCCCACGAGCGCTTGGACGTGCTGATCCTGTTGGAAGAAAACGACCAGGCCACCATCGAGGCCGCCCGCGTCGCCAAGCCGCCCCGCTACGTGCGCCTGTTGATCGTGCCGGATAGCAAGCCCAAGACCAAGCCCAAAGCCTGCAACTACGGCCTGGCCTTTGCCCGCGGCGAATACCTCACCATCTACGATGCCGAAGACATCCCCGATCCGGATCAACTGAAAAAAGCCATCATTGCCTTCAAAAAAGGGGATCCCAGCTTGGTCTGCGTCCAGGCAGCCCTCAACTATTTCAACCGCAACGAGAACTTTCTTACCCGCATGTTTACTCTGGAGTATTCCTATTGGTTTGATTACCTGCTGCCGGGCCTGGAAACCTTGAAAATGCCCATTCCCCTGGGGGGCACCAGCAACCACTTCCGCACCGACCGCCTGCGGGAATTGCAGGGATGGGATCCCTTTAACGTCACCGAAGATGCCGATCTAGGCATTCGCGCCAGCCAGCACGGCTACACGGTGGGGGTGATCAACTCCACCACCTACGAAGAGGCCAACTGCGCCCTTAAAAACTGGATCCGGCAGCGCTCCCGCTGGATCAAAGGCTATATGCAGACCTGGCTGGTGCACAACCGCAACCCGCTGCGCTCTTTGCGCAAGCTGGGCCTCAAGAACTGGCTGGCCTACCAATTTTTTATCGGCGGCAGCTTCTTCACCTTCCTCACCAGCCCCATCATGTGGCTGCTGTTTTTCTACTGGCTGCTCACCCGCGCCCATTGGCTGCAAAACATCTTTCCCAGTTGGCTAATTTACTTGGGCTTGTTTAACCTCTTGGTGGGCAATGCCATTGGGATCTACTTGAACTTGGTGGCCGTTTTTCGGCGGGGCTACTACGACTTGGCTTTCTATGCTCTCCTCAACCCCATTTACTGGCAACTGCACTCCATGGCAGCCTACATGGCCCTGTGGCAGCTTTTTACCAAGCCCTTCTACTGGGAAAAAACCATCCATGGCTTGAGCAAATTCACCCACGCCAAAGTGCAGGAAGCCAGCCACAAACCCGCCTAGCCAGCCCCCTTCATCCCTACAGCAGGCGGTACCTCCTTCCCCTCTTCCAAGAGGGAGAGGGGCTAGGGGCGAGGGAAGCGCTAGAAGCCGTAGTCAGAATCGACGACGACAGCACAGCCGCGTGGGTGGCGGCAGCCGGCCATGATTACTTGGATTGCGAAATTGCCCTCATAGGGAGCCTGGACGATGGGGAAATCGTCCAAGAGCGTATCTTCCGCTACCACCCGACCGTTGCGATCGTAAAGCACCAGATCCACGTCGTGGCAGTCGAGGTCGCACTCGGCCCAGATGTTCTCGCCTGGGTAGAAATAACCGTTAACCCAGGTCGATTGCCCGTTCAGTAACCACAAGCTCCTTTGGGCCCACGCTTCACCACCACCCAGGATTGCAGCCGCGCCGATCATGCCCGCTGCCAGCCAACCCCGCAGAGCAACCATCGGATTTTCCTCCTTCCATGAAGTTTTCTTTGCCGCAACAGGGATCCCTGCCCTACCTACACGCTAGCATTAACGTTTTCGCTCCCTGGCTGATTGCGATCACAGCCGGCATCTTCCTTACAAGTTGCAAAAAAGGGTTACAAAAGAGGATCCCAACTTGCGCAGGGATCCCTGAATTTCGATCAGAATGAGAGTGAGAAAACCTGCCCAAAGCCCTTGATTGTTCTCACTGGGGCAGCACCAGTTCTCCGCGGCGCCCCAGGGGATCGGTGAGGACGCTGCCGGTGGGGCCCTTGATCTGAAGGGTGCAGCGGCTGCCGGAGACTTCAATGAGGGTGTAGTTGGGCACCGCCAGCTCCAAAAAGCGCAGGTTGCCTGTCGTTACGCCAGAGATCCCGCTCACTTCTGGATTGGCAGGGTTCACAGGGGCGAGAAAGCCATTCACAATCCGGTAGTAGAGGCGGCTGGCGTTGGGGATCCCCAGTTGGCTGCCCAACTCGTCAATGCTCAAGGCGGTCACGCTGCGTCCGGTGGGGCCAGTCCACACCTCCCAGATGGGGTTGCTGCTGCCGGGGTTGACCTGGCCGATAAAGCCGGCGTGGTTGTTGCCGGTTAGGAACACCACGTTGCGGATGTTGTTGCGCTCAATAAAGTCGATCACCTCCTGCCGCTCCAGCCAGTAGCCCTCCCAGACGTCGTTGGAGCGGAAATAGGTCACCGTGATGGGAAACTCGCTGACGATGAACTTGTAGGTGGCGGTGGAGCTGCGCAGGCTGTTGAACAACCACTGCTTTTGGGGTTCTCCCAAAAGAATGCGCGGCGTGCGGCGCAGCAGGTTAAACAGCGCCTCTTCCGATCCCGGCGGGCCGAAGAAAAGGGTCTCCTGCTGGGGCGTGAGGCGGATGCCGGCCAGCTCCAAAAAGCGCTGCCGGGTCAAGCCAGGGGGCAAAATGGGCAGGATCGGGGTCACAGCAGCCAAGTCGCGGTACTGGCGCAGGTCGAGGATAAAGACTTCGGCGTTGGCACCGTAGCGGAAGCTGCGAAACACCCGATCCCGGCTATCTACCCCCGGCACATCCGTCAAGTTGGGGGTGATGGGGTTGTACTCAAAAAAGGCCTGGTAGCCCAGCACCCTAAAATCTTCCACGTCGCGGGTTTGCCCGGTGGTGTCGTTGAGCTGGACGGCGCGGCCGCCGCGGGCCTTCTGGCCGCTGTAGTTGTCAATCACCTCGTGGTCATCCCAGTTAACGACAAAGGAAGTGCGACTGAACAACTGCGGGAACTCCGGCCCGGCATACTTGGGATCCCGCTGATCCCGATAGAGGCTGCGGTAAAACTCCAGGTTGCCGATGGGATCCAGCCCCAGCCAGAAGCGATCCGCGTAGACGGTGTCGCCGTTGAAGGAGATGAAATCGATATCGCCGCGGTTAACCTCAGCCAACAGGGCCGCCCCAATGGGGAAAGGAGGCTCATTGGCGCAGCTAATGTGCAAGAAGCGGATGGGCCGCCCATCGCCCGGAGCCGGCAGGGTGCGGAACTGGCCCACAGGGCTGGTAAACCCCTCACTGACAAAGCGGTAGAAATAGCGCTGCGCCGGCCTCAGGCCGGTAACAACGGCGCGGGCAATGTAGTCGCCCGGCTCGGTGCGGTAGTTGCGACCGGCCACGCGGCGGGCAGTCAGCGCAACCTGCTGCAGAATGGGGTTGAACTCGGCATTTTCCGCCATCTGCAGCGTCACAGGCACCGTATCCACGCTGCTGGCCGGCACCACCCGCGTGGAAAGCACCGCCCCCTCAGAGGTGGGATCCCCGGCAAACACCCCCTGGGGAAATCCCGGCTCTCCCAGCGGCGGGATAGAAGAACTGGAGGTGCCCCCACAGGCGGCCAGGGCGGCTGCCCCACCGCCAAACATCAGCAACTGCAGGAAAAAGCGACGGGAACGCAGGGAACTCATACAGCTAACCTCAGCGACGCCGGCAAATGTAAAGGGATCCGCAACAATGGCCAATTGCCCCTAGTCAAGCACTTCTGCGCCCAAACTGAGGTTGTGGGCCGGTGAAAACTGGGTTAGCTTCTGTTTAAGAACGCCAGACCTGAGGCTTGGGTTCTCCGCGGCCTTTTCATAGCCCTTCCTGCGAAGGCTAAAATTCCATTAAGGTTTTTTGCTTTTTGGCTTTGTTTTCGGTTTTGCGTTCTAGAACCTCTTGTTGACCCAAGGAGGGATCGTCGTGGCTACGGAGACTCTGGTTAAGCCTTCTGTAACCCCGAAGCATATGCCCATGTACCGGGTGTTGCTGCACAACGACGATGTCAACACCATGGAGTACGTGGTGCAGGTGCTGGTGAAGGTCATTCCATCGATGATGCCGCCGCAAGCCACCGAGATCATGTTGGAAGCCCACAACAACGGCGTTGCTGTGGTCATCGTGGTGCCGCGGGAGCACGCGGAGTTTTACTGCGAGCAGCTGCGCCAGCACGGCCTCACCAGCTCGATCGAGCCGGAACGCTAGTTAGGAGCGGTTTGGGTGGGCCTGCCGACTGCTGAGCTGATTGGCAAACTCAAGGCCTTTCCCTTGCCGCTGCGGCTGTTGCTGTTTTTGGGGATCCCCCTCTTAGCTTGGCTGCCGTTGGTCGGGCTAGGGGGGGTTTTCTTTGGCCGAGAGTACCTCTGGCTGCCGCTGTATGTCCTCCTGCTCCTTTGGCTGGGGCTGTGGGGATCCGGGTTTGCCGCCTATGGCCTGGACAAGAGTTGGGCCTGCCGAGCTGGGATCCTCTGGGGCCTGGGGATGGGTGTGGGCGGGCTTTTTCTGCTCTTTGGCCTGGAGGGGGCCCTGGGCTGGCTGAGCTGGCAGCCGGTGGAAGGGGGATCCCTGCTGGGCTATGGCTTGCTGGGGCTAGGGGTGGGCCTGGCGGTGGCTCTAGCAGAAGAGCTGTTGTTCCGCGGCTGGCTGCTGCAGGAGATGGCGTTGGACTACGGCTGGACAAGCGCTCTGTGGGGATCCAGCCTTCTCTTTGCTTTGGCCCACTTTTTGAAGCCGCCAGCAGAGATCCTCGCCACCTGGCCCCAGTTTCCGGGGCTGTGGCTGATGGGCCTGCTGCTGGCCCAGGCCAAGGTGTGGAACCAAAACAAGCTAGGACTCAGCCTGGGGCTGCACGCCGGCTGGGTGTGGGGCATCACCTGGGTCAACAACTTGGCTTGGATCGAGTACACCGGCAGGGCGCCAGAGTGGCTCACCGGCATCGGCGGCAACCCCCTAGCCGGGCTGATGGGCCTGCTCTTCCTGGGCGGCACCTTCCTTGTTCTCAAGAGGTTGGCCACCGACAGAAGCTGAACAACGCCGAAGCATCTCCCCTCTCCCTCAGGG